>NZ_VRUW01000055.1:0-33210 GCF_008039475.1 Methylobacterium sp. WL12
CGCCGGGCGTGACCGTCGTGCAGAGCGGCCTGAACCGCAACAACAGCACCGAGTTCGCTGTCGTGCGCGCCGGCCTGAACTACAAGTTCGGCTCGTACTAGGACCTTCGGGACCGGACGCGGCCCGCGACCCGGGCGGCAGACGGTCCCGATCCTCGACCCGACACGCAGAAGCCCGGCCGAAAGGCCGGGCTTTTTGCATTTCGGAAGGCCGTCCAGCCCGGCGAAACGAAGCTGTGCCTCACGGCGAAGTTTTCCGCGTGGCCCCTGACAAAGCGCCGCGTCTTCCCCATCTTCTGTGGATCCAGGAGGCGCGAGACGCCTCCTGTTCGACCCGAGGAGGACGACTCCATGAACAGCGAAGAACGCGACGTCATCTCCGGCATCTTCCAGCGCCTGGAGCAGGCCTCGAGCCAGCCCCGCGACGCCGATGCCGAGCGCTTCATTGCCGACAAGCTCCGGGCCCAGCCCTACGCGCCCTACGCGATGGCGCAGCTCATCTACGTGCAGGAAGAGGCGATCAAGAGCCTGAACCAGCAGCTCGAGCAGGCCCGCCAGCAGCAGGCGCAGCCGCAAGCCTCAGGCGGCGGCTTTTTGTCGAGCATCTTCGGCGGCGGCTCTCAGCGCCAGGATCCGCAGCCGCAGCAGCGGGTCGGCGGCGCCTGGGGCAACCAGGGCGGCGCGCCGCAGGGAAACCCTCAGCAAGGCTATCCTCAGCAAGGCTACCCGCAACAGGGTTATCCGCAGGGCGGCCCGCAGCAAGGCGGACCTTGGGGCGGCCAGCAGCAGGCGCCCGCCCGCGGCGGCGGCTTCATGGCGACGGCCTTGCCGATGGCGGCGGGCGCGGCCGGCGGCATGCTGCTTGGTAGCGCCTTGTCGAACGCCTTCGCTGGCGGCCATTCGAGCCTCGGCACCGCCTCGGCGGCCGGCCTTGGCGGCGGTACCACCATCGAGAACAACTATTTCGGCGCGGATGCCGGCGGCACCCAGGATTTCGGTGCGCCGCTCGGCGCCGGTAGCGACGCGGCCTTCGATGGCGGCAACGACGACTTCGCTGGCGACCTCGGCGGCGGCGACGACAGCGACTGGGCCTGATCGAAACCGGCGAAGCGGGCATGCACATTCGGGCTCGACGTCCGCTTCGCCGCCGATCCGTCGTAATGCAAAAAGGGCTCGGGACCGCCTTTCGAGGCGGCCCCGAGCCCTTTGTCTTTCCGTCTCGCCTACATCACCTCGACGCGCGTTCCCACCGGCACCCGTTCGTAGAGATCGACCACGTCGTCGTTCATCATCCGGATGCAGCCGGACGACACGTTCTGGCCGATCGTGTGCGGCTCGTTGGTGCCGTGGATGCGATAGAGCGACGAGCCGAGGTAAAGTGCCCGGGCCCCGAGCGGATTGCCCGGACCGCCCTCCATGTGGCGCGGCAGGTCCGGCCGGCGGGCCAGCATCTCCGCGGGCGGCGTCCAGTCCGGCCACTCGGCCTTGCGGCTGATCGTCTTGAGGCCGGACCAGGCGAAGCCGGGGCGTCCGACGCCGATGCCGTAGCGCATCGCCCGGCCGCCGGGCTGGACGAGGTAGAGGAACTTCGAGGGCGTATCGATCACGATCGTTCCCGGCCGCTGATGGCCGGGGAACGCGACCTCCTGCCGGGCGTAGCGCGGATCTGGGGCGCGGGCGATCCGGTCGGCCTCGGGGGGCAGGCCGCCCTGGACGGGCAACGCGGCGTAAGCGGGCGAGGCGTAGGCCGGTGCGGCACCGCCATAGGGCTCGATCGGGTCGCCGGAGCGCATCGCGGAGCCGTAAGCTGCCGCCTGGTACCCGGAGCGCGCAGAAGCGGAGCGGGCGCCTCCGTAGGACCCGCCGCGCGACCCACCACGGGCGCCGACATCGCCGGTGAACAGGTACTCGATCAGGCCGCCGCCGTATCCGTCATCCTCCGAATAGCGCGCCTGCGCTTGCGCTGCACCCGACCACACGGACGCGACCAGCGCCGCCCCTACGCACCAACTCGCCCGCATCACCGCACTCCTGCGCCGCGGTCTGGCTCGGTGCCGCCCGCTATGGTGCACAACGTCGGACCGGGATGCGCGACATCCGGTGAAGGAACGTGGTGAATCGAAGCCAGCGGCTCCGCAGGGGCTCGGTCGTCTCGAAGCAGCGTGAATCGAGCGTGAATCTGTTGCGGACACGAGCGATCTTCAGCAAACCGCAACCCTTATCGGTCTCAGATCAGGTTCGGATTTCCAAGACCACCGGTTCGAGCCGATGAATCAGAAGCGTTACCGCATCGAGGACAGCCTGGGCCTGGCGCCGGCCGTGGTGATGGCGCCGAGCGCCCAGCCCGTGGCGGGGGGCGCCAACCTCGACGAGATCCTGTCCGCGATCCAGGACCTGCGCCGCATCACCCAATCAAGCGCCGGCGAGACCATCGATGCGTGCCGCCGCGAGCTGAGCGAAGCCTTCGCGATGCGGTCCGAGCTCGACGTGATGAAGGCGGCGATCACCAACACCCGCGACGAGATCGCGGCGCTCTATCATTCCGAGAGCAACGGCAAGGGGATGCGCCGGGCGGCCGACGAGCTCGGCGCCGTGGTCGGCTCGACCGAGCGCGCCACCTCGACGCTGCTCACCGCGCTGGAGGACATCGAGGCGAGCGCCAACATCTTGCGTGCCGGCAACCTCGGCAAGGGCGGCCAGGACAAGGTCGACGTCATCCTTGACCGCGTCATCGTCGCCTACGAGGCCTGCAACTTCCAGGACCTGACCGGCCAGCGCATCAGCAAGATCGTCAACGTGATGAGCTTCGTCGAATCGCATCTCGACCGGATGATCTCCGCCTGGAGCGGACTCGACGGCTTCCGCGACCTGATCGACGGCGGCGTCGAGGCCGTCATCGACCCGGACGACGAGCGCTCCCTCCTGAACGGCCCGAAGCTCGACGAGGATCCGGGCCACGTCGATCAGTCGGACATCGACGCGCTGTTCGGCTGAGGCGGCGCGCCTTTGCGCGTCCCGCCCCTTCCCTCCCCAGTTTCGCGGGCTTAGATCACGGCGATGAGCCGGAGAGTCCCGTCAGGTCGAACCACCGAGGATCTGCCTCCCGAGGGCTTCGACGACGAAGCCTCGGAGAACGGAGCCTTCGACGACGAGCGGGACGAGGCCGTGCCGGCGCAGGCCGACGAGGCGCCCGAGATCGACTTCGATTTCGAGCCCGGCGCCGTCGAGGCCGGCACGGAGGTGATCCGTCGGTTCTGGAGCACGCTGCCCTTGGGGCCGGGCGTCTACCGGATGTTCGATGCCAAAGGCGACGTGCTCTACGTCGGCAAGGCCAAGAACCTGAAGGCCCGTGTCGGCTCGTACGCACGGGGCCAGGCGCATTCCAACCGCATCGCCCGGATGATCTCGCAGACGGCGGCGATGGAGTTCGTCACCACTGCCACCGAGACCGAGGCGCTGCTACTCGAGGCCAACCTGATCAAACAGTTGAAGCCGCGCTTCAACGTGCTGATGCGGGACGACAAGTCGTTCCCCTACATCCTCGTCACCGCCGACGGGCCGGCGCCGCAGATCGTCAAGCATCGCGGCGCACGGCGCCGCAAGGGCAGCTATTATGGGCCGTTCGCCAGCGTCTGGGCGGTGAACCGCACCGTGAACGCCCTGCAGCGCGCCTTCCTGCTGCGCACCTGCACCGACAGCTATTACGAGAACCGTACGCGGCCCTGCCTGCTGTTCCAGATCAAGCGCTGCTCCGGCCCCTGCACCGGCGAGATCGCGCTGGAGGACTATGCCGGCATGGCCGACTCGGCCAAGAACTTCCTCGCCGGCAAGTCCAACGCGGTGAAGGACCGGATGCGCCTGGAGATGCAGACCGCCTCCGACGCGATGGAGTTCGAGCGCGCCGCCCGCTTCCGCGACCGGATCAGTGCGCTGTCGGCGATTCAAGGCGTTCAGGGTGTCAACACGCAAGGGGTCGAGGAGGCGGACGTGTTCGCCCTCGACGAGCAGGCCGGGCAGTTCTGCATCGAGGTGTTCTTCTTCCGCAACTTCCAGAACTGGGGTAACCGCGCCTATTTCCCTAAGGCCGACCGCTCGATGACGCCGGACGAGGTGCTGGGCTCGTTCATCGGCCAGTTCTACGATGCGATGCCGGCGCCGCGCCTCGTGCTGACGAGCCATGCGGTCGAGGATGCGGAACTCGTCGCCGCGGCTTTGTCCAGCCAGGTCGCCTACCGGGTCGAGCTGCACCAGCCGCAGCGCGGCGAGCGCAAGGCGCTGGTCGAGTACGCCCAGCGCAACGCCAAGGAGGCCCTCGGCCGGCGCCTCGCCGACACCGCCTCGCAGGGCAAGCTCCTGGTCGCGCTGGGGCAGGCCTTCGCCCTCGACCGCACGCCGCGCCGGATCGAGGTCTACGACAACTCGCACATCATGGGCACCAACGCCGTCGGCGGCATGGTGGTCGCGGGACCCTCGGGCTTCATGAAGACGCATTACCGCACCTTCAACATCAAGTCCGAGGAGCTGACGCCCGGCGACGATTACGGGATGATGCGCGAGGTGCTGCAGCGCCGCTTCAAGCGCCTGGTGAAGGAGGCGCCGCGCACCCCCGCGCAGGCCGCGGTCGCGGCGAGCGAGAGCGGCGCGCCGGAGCCGGCGCCCGAACCGCCCGAGGAGGCCGACGCGTTCCCCGCTTGGCCCGACCTCGTGCTCGTCGACGGCGGCAAGGGCCAGCTCGACGCCGCGCGAAAGGCCCTGGAGGAGATCGGAGTCGCCGACGTGGCGCTGGTCGGTATCGCCAAGGGGCGCGACCGCGACGCCGGCCGCGAGACCTTCTTCGTACCGGGCCGCCCGCCGTTCAAGCTGCCGCCGCGCGACCCGACCCTCTACTTCGTGCAGCGCCTGCGCGACGAGGCGCATCGCTTCGCCATCGGGACCCACCGGGCCAAGCGCAAGCGGGAGCTGGTGCGCAACCCGCTCGACGAGATCGCGGGCATCGGGCCGAGCCGCAAGCGCGCGCTCCTGCACCAGTTCGGCACCGTGAAGGCGATCGAGCGGGCGGCCTACGAGGACCTCGCCAAGACGCCCGGCGTCAACGCCGCTACCGCGCGCGCCGTCTACGACTTCTTCCATGCGGGGGGCTGAGGCATGAGCGGAGCGGGAGGCTGAGAATGAGCGATCGCATCGGGGATTCTTCGGAACGGTTGACGCTCGCGCAGGCGCATGATTTCACCGGCGCGATGAACGCCGTCCTCCCCCGACGCCGGTCGCAGGCTTGGACGCTCGCGAACTGCCTGACCTACGGCCGCCTGGTCGCCGTCCCGGTGATGGTCGCGCTGCTGTTCTGGCCGGACTCGACCGCGATGCGCTTCACAGCCTTCGCGGTCTTCGTGCTCGCAGCGATCACCGACTACCTCGACGGCTACGTCGCCCGCGCCTACGCGCAGAGTTCGGCGCTCGGGCGCATGCTCGATCCGATCGCCGACAAGCTGCTGGTGGCCGCCTGCCTGCTGATGCTGGTGGCCGACCGCACCATCGTCGGCTCCTCCGTCTGGGCAGCGATCGTGATCCTGTGCCGCGAGGTGCTGGTCTCCGGGCTTCGCGAATACCTCGCCGAGCTGAAGGTTGGCGTGCCGGTGAGCAAGGTCGCCAAGTGGAAGACCACGGTGCAGCTCGTGGCTTTGGGTTTCCTTGTCGCGGGACCGGCGGGCGAGACGATCCTGCCCGGCACCGAGCGGATCGGCCTCGTCCTGCTCTGGCTCGCCGCCGCCCTGACGCTCTGGACCGGCTGGGACTACATGCGCGCGGGCATCAAGCACGTCATCGACGATCCGCGATAAGATCCCCAAATAAGTTGCTAGTCCCTTCTCCCAGGGGGAGAGGGGGTAGCTCGGCGCCCGTCCCGCTGGGGCCGGCGTCGGACCAGGAAACCGAACCATGAAGCTCGTCTATTTCGCCTGGGTCCGCGAGCGCGTCGGGCGCCCCGAGGAGACCGTGACGCCGCCGGCCGAGGTGGCGACGGTGGGGGACCTCATCGGCTGGCTGAAGGGGCGCGGCGAGGAATATGCCTACGCCTTCGAGAAGGACGGCGTGGTCCGCGCCGCGATCGACAAGGTGCACGCTAAGCCCGACGCCTCGATCGCGGGCGCCCGGGAGATCGCGTTCTTCCCGCCGATGACCGGCGGTTAGGCTCGCCGCAGGGCCAGGGACGCGATTAGCGCCGCGCCGAGCAGCGTCGCCGCCACCGGCGTCGCCGAGGCGTCGTGCCAGGCGGCGACGACCAGGGTGAAGCCGGCGCCGAAGGCCATCTGCAGGAAGCCGTAGAGGCTGGAGGCGGAGCCGGCCGCATGCGGGTCGACGTTCATCAGCCCGGCGACCGCGTTGGGGCCGAGCAGCCCGACGCCGACCGCGTACAGCACGAGCGGCGCGATCAGGCTCGTCACCGAGAGCCCGCCCGCCTGGTCGATCGCGAGCAGCGAGGCGGCGCCCGCGAGGCACAGACAGTTCCCGCTGCGGGCTGCCCGCAGGATCGGGACGCGGCCGGCGAGCCGGCTCGCCAGGGTCGCGCCTGCGACCATGCCGAACACCACGATCAGGCAATCGAGCCCGACCTCCTGCGTCGAGCGCCCGAGGCGATCGACCAGGAGGAACGGCGCCACCGCCAGGAAGGCGTAGAGGCTGGTCCCAGCACACGACCCGGCCATGACGTAGGCGCGGAAGGTCGGGTTCCGCAGCAGCCGAAGATAGCCGGCGGCCATCGCCCCGATTCCCGGCAGTGGCGTCTTGTGGCGGTTGGTCTCGGGCAGCAGCACGAGGACGAGGATGCCGAGCACCGCGACGAGGGCGGCGAGCGCGACGAACACCGCCCGCCAGCCGAAGGCATCCGAGATCAAGCCGCCCAGGCCCGGGGCCAGGGCCGGCGTCAGCGTCATCGCGAGCGTCAGGATCGCGAGCTTGCGCGTGGCGTCGGCGCTGGTCGAGACGTCGCGCACCATCGCCCGGCCGATCACCAGCGACCCGCAGGCCCCGAGCGATTGCAGGATGCGCGCGACGACGAGGACGCCGATGCTTTGCGCCGGGATCGCAAGGAGCAGCCCGAGCAGGTAGAGCGACAGGCCGCCGAGCAGCACCGGCCGGCGGCCGAACCGGTCGGAGAGCGGTCCGTAAACGAGCTGCCCGCCCGCGAGCCCGACGAGGTAGAGGGTGATGGTCAGCTGTGCCGCCGCCGGCGTCGTCCCGAGGTCGGCTGCCGCCGCCACAAGCGCCGGCACGAAGACGTGCAGGGCCACGGTCCCGGTCATCGTCACCGCGACGAGGAGCGGCAGCGGGGCCTTCTTCTCAGGGGGCGATGGGGGCCGTCGATCGCGCAAAGGCGAGCGTCCCCGGTCGCGGCGTTTCCCGACGCCTGGGTCAGGCCGTTACTGCGAGCGGGCCCGGTCGACCACGGCGCGGGCCGCGGCGAAGGCCTCGTCGGCGTCGAGATGGGTGGTGTCGAGCCGCACCGCGTCGTCGGCCGCCTTGAGCGGGGCCGTGCTCCGCGCCGCGTCCCGGGCGTCGCGCGCCTCGATGTCGGCGAGGATGGCGGCCAGCGTCGTCGTCTCGCCCCGGCGTTCCAGCTCTCGATGGCGGCGGCGGGCACGCTCGGTTGCGTCGGCCGTGATGAACAGTTTGACCCGCGCGTCCGGGCACACCACCGTGCCGATGTCGCGCCCGTCGAGCACCGCGCCGGCGCTGGTGCCGGCGAAGCGCTGCTGCCAGGCCAGCAACGCCGCGCGCACCGCCGGCACCGCCGAGATGCGCGAGGCCGCCTCCCCCATCGCCCGGTCGCGGAGGCGCGGGTCGGCGAGGCGGTCGGCGATCAGGCTCTCGGCGGCCCGGGCCGCCGCGGCTTCGTCGTCGAGGGAGGCGCCGGCGTCGAGCAGCGTCAGCGCGACGCCGCGATAGAGCAGGCCGGTGTCGAGGTGGGGCAGGCCGTAGTGCCGTGCGAGGCGCTGGGCGAGCGTGCCCTTGCCGGAGGCGGCCGGGCCGTCGATGGCGATGACCATGGCATTCGGGTTCTCGGGCACCGGGTTACGCCCCGATCCCGGCGCCGAGCGCCTGCATCGTCGGCAGGAAGCTCGGGAAGCTCGTGGCGATCATCGCGCCGTCGTCGACGGTGACCGGCTTGGCGGTGGCCAGCCCCATCACCAGAAATGCCATGGCGATGCGATGGTCGAGATGGGTCGCGACCGTACCGCCGCCCGCTGGCGCGGTGCCGTCGCCGTGGACGATCAGGTCGTCGCCCTGGATCAGGTGGGCGACGCCGTTGGCCTTGAGGCCGGCGGCCACCGCGGCGAGCCTGTCCGATTCCTTTACCCGCAACTCATGCAGTCCGTGCATCCGCGTTGTGCCCTCGGCGAACGCCGCGGCGACCGCGAGCACTGGGTACTCGTCGATCATCGCCGGCGCCCGCTCGGCCGGCACGTCGACGCCCTTGAGACGGCTTGCGCGGACGCGCAGGTCGGCGACGGTCTCGCCGCCCTCCTCGCGCTCGCGCAGGCGCTCGATGTCGGCGCCCATCTCGATGAGCGTCGTGATCAGCCCGGTGCGCAACGGGTTCATCATCACGCCCTCGATCGTGACCTCCGAGCCCGGCACGATCAGCGCGGCCACCAGCGGGAAGGCAGCCGAGGACGGGTCGGCCGGCACCACCACGTCGGTGCCGCGCAGCGTCGGCTGGCCGGTCAGCGTGATCGCGCGGCCGTGGCCGTCGGACCCGTGTGGGACCACGGAGACTTCGGCGCCGAACAGGCGCAGCATCCGCTCGGTGTGGTCGCGGGTGGCCGCGGCCTCGATGACGGTGGTGGCTCCAGGGGCGTTGAGGCCGGCGAGCAGCACCGCGGACTTGATCTGCGCCGAGGCCGCCGGCGTCTCGTAGCTGATCGGGATCGCCTCGCGCGGGCCGCGCAACGTCAGCGGCACGCGGCCGCCCTCCGCCTCGGCCAGCACTTGTGTGCCCATGAGCCGGAGCGGATCGAGGATGCGGCGCATCGGCCGGCTGCGCAGGGAGCCGTCGCCGTCGAAGGTCGCGGTGACCGGCTGGCCGCCGACCACGCCCATCATCAGGCGCGAGCCGGTGCCGGCATTGCCGAAATCGAGGGTCTCGGCCGGATCGGACAGGCCGCCGACGCCGACGCCACGGACGACCCAGCGCC
Organism: Methylobacterium sp. WL12; assembly: GCF_008039475.1. Lineage (NCBI taxonomy): Bacteria > Pseudomonadati > Pseudomonadota > Alphaproteobacteria > Hyphomicrobiales > Methylobacteriaceae > Methylobacterium > Methylobacterium sp. WL12. Next base: position 9,191 of record NZ_VRUW01000055.1, read on the forward strand.
CCTCGCCGAGGCGCTCCATTGAGGCGCCGAGCGCGCGGGCGCTGGCGGCGGTGCGCAGCACGTCGTCGCCCTCCAGCAGGCCCTCCACCCGCGTCTCGCCGATGGAAAGCAGGCCGAGGATCATCGCCCGGTGCGAGATCGACTTGTCGCCGGGCGGGCGAAGCCGCCCACGCAGGGGCGCGCCGGGCGCGGCGGTCAGCGGGGTCGGCTCGGAATCGTGCGACACGGGCGGTCAACTTCGCGAGGGCATCCGGGCCGAGGCCTGGGGATCGCCGGAAGGCGCTGGGGCGCCGAAAGCCGTCGCGACGCCGGGGCGTCGTGCGGGAACATGGGGCGGTCGGTTATCACGCGCGCCGCGATCCGTCATCCGAGGCGCGGCTCGATCCGGTGTCCAGTGAGGCTCAGGCGCGCACCGAATGTCGCCGACGAACGACCCAAGTTCATTTTTCGGCAAAAAGGGGGTTGAGTCCGATCCGACGCCCGCCTATAGAACCGCCCTCGCCGGACGGCATCGCCGGGCCAGCGAGACACCAGCGCGGACCTCCAGAGCCGCGGTGGAAGAGAGTGGGGCCTTAGCTCAGCTGGGAGAGCGCTTCCATGGCATGGAAGAGGTCATCGGTTCGATCCCGTTAGGCTCCACCACTCTCACCTTCCAATTCACTTTGCTTCGATGAGTACCCGGCAGGGGTGTGCCTCGCTGCTTCGCGAGAACCGCGTGCTCGCCTGGGGTTCCGCACGCGTGGCTGTTCCATTCCGGCTCTTCGTGCACGTCGGCTTTCCGGCATCGGATCACCGTCGGCGCGTGCGCGCGGCCGGCGGGTTGCGTTCATCCTGATCGGTCGCGGTGGAATTTTCCCCGCCTCTCCGAGGAACCGAATCGTCTACCACGCCCTTCATCGCTCAATCAGTGGTTGTGTATGAGGCCGTGATGGCTGCGATCGTGATGGCGGCGCTGTTCGGTGCGGGTGCGTCAACGCTGTTGCTGGCGAAATTCGGCTTGCTGACCGCACTCCTGGCGATCCCCATCGGTGGAAGCGCTGCCGGCATGGCGGCCGCATTGGGCTTGGCCGTGGCGCGGGATCGGCACTTTCGGGGCCGGACGTGCGAACCCCGTGTGGCGGTGCGCGCCTTCCCCGTCTCTCGTTGACCCGACGCCTCCGTCGCCCGTGCTTCAGCCGTGCCTGTCCAGGAACTGTGCGAGGTAGGCCCCAGCTGCGTCCGGCCGTTCCACGGCGAGGAGGTGGGCGGCCTGTGGCAGGATCACGAGCTCCGCCTGACGGATGCCCTGGCAGATCTCTTCGGCCATCGCAGGCGGGGTGGCCGGGTCGTCTCGTCCTGCGACGACCAGCGTCGGGGCGGTGATCGCCGGGAGCCTCGGGCGCAGGTCCATCCGGCCGATCGCGCCGCAGCAGACCGCGTATCCGACGGCGTCGCAGGCCGTGAACGCGTGACGAATCGGCTCGACCACGTCCGGATGCCGCTCGGGAAAGCCCGGCGTGAACCAACGGCCGAGCGTCGCCTCGACGATCGCCCCGGTGCCCTCCTTCCGAACCGTCGCGGCGCGGGCGTTCCAGCTCGCTTCGCTCGGCATGTGGGCGGCGGTCGCCATCAGGGTTAGGCTCGCCACGCGGTCGGGCGCGGCGCTCGCCAGCGCCTGCATGGTCATGCCGCCGAGCGACAGGCCGACGGCGTGGATGCGGGCGATGCCGAGCGTTTCGAGCAATGCGAGAAGGTCGCCGGCGAGGTCGTCGATCTCGGCCGGTGCGTCCTGGGTCGCCGAGCCGCCGTGGCCGCGGGTGTCGTAGCGCAGGATGCGGTAGCGGTCGGAGAGGCGCGGCATCAGCGCGTCCCACATGGCCAGCGTGGTCCCGAGCGAATTCGAGAACGCCACCACCGGCGCGTCCTCCGGGCCGGAGAGGGTGTGGTGCAGGGAAGCGGGCGCCATGGTCAGGCCGCGAGCCCAAGGACGGCGCGCGCCTCGGCCGGGTTCGCCACTCGGCGGCCGTGACGGCGCACCGCCTCGGCCGCGAGCCCGACGAGCTCGGCGTTGCTCGCGGCGAGCCGATCTTTCGTGATCCGGATGTTGTCCTCGAGGCCGGTGCGGACCGCGTCGGCGCCGCGCGCCAGCGCCCACTCCATCACGATCGCCTGGTTTCGGCCGATGCCGGCGGCGGTCCAGGTCGCCCCGGGCAGGATGCGCCGGCTCTCGGCGAGCAGGATGTCGAGCAGGTGCTCATCGGCCGGCATCGCGTTCTGAACGCCCATCACGAACTGCACGTGCGGACGCGCGTCGATCAGGCCGGCCTCGACGAGGCGCCGGGCGCCGTGGAGGTGCGACAGGTCGAAGATCTCGATCTCGGGCCGCACGCCGTATCGCTTCATTTGCGTGGCGAGATCGGTGACCAGGGTGGCTGCGTTCTCGTAGACGATGGTCGGGAAGTTGACCGATCCGGTCGAGAGCGAGGCCATGTCCGGCCGGTGCTGCAGCGAGAGCCCGCGGCTCGCCGGGTCGCGTCCCCGCCCGCCGGTGGAGAACTGCACCACGAGGCCGGGGCAATGCTTGCGCAGGCCCTCCTGAACGGCGGCGAAGCGATCGGGGTCTGAGGACGGCGTCTCGTCGTCGTTGCGCACGTGAATGTGCGCCAGCGTCGCCCCCGCCTCGTAGGCCTGATGCGTCGACTCGACCTGCTCGGCCACGGTCACCGGAAGCGCCGGGTTGTCAGCCTTGCGCGGCACCGAGCCGGTGATCGCCACGGCGATGACGACGGGCGCGCTGGTCTCGATCTGGCTCATGGTCCCTCCGTGGGTCGGCCGCGTCTCCGCGCGCTGCCGACGGATGTAGACCGCCGCGCCCGCGCGCAAAGCCCGGGGCGGAGACAGCGCCGCCGCTCTGTCCGCACCGGCGCGGCCCGCTTGATGCGGCGGTCGCACCGGTTCATGGGTTGATGGTCCGCGCCGCGGTCCGCGAGTCGAGCGCGAGCGACCGCGAGCCGCGTACGATGGAGGATGTCATGAGCCGTCTCGTCACCGTGCTGAACGGTCCGAACCTGAACCTCCTCGGCCGGCGCCAGCCGGAGATCTACGGCCATGAGACCCTGGCCGACATCGAGGCCGCCTGCCGGGCGCTCGCCGACGAGCTCGGGCTCGGGCTGCAGTTCCACCAATCGAACCACGAGGGCGAGCTGATCGATTGGATCCACGCGGCGCGGGACGAGGCCGCCGGCATCGTCATCAACCCGGCCGCCTTCACTCACACCTCGGTGGCGTTGCTCGACGCGCTCAACGCCTTCGACGGGCCGGTGATCGAGGTGCACATCTCGAACGTCCACAAGCGCGAAACCTTCCGGCACCATTCCTACGTCTCGCTGCGCGCCGACGGCGTCATCGCCGGGCTCGGCACCGAGGGTTACGGGCTGGCGCTCCGCCGCGTCGCGACGCTGATCGGCCTGGCCGAGGCGGCGCGCTGATGCGTGACGGCGCGGTGGACCGCGACAGGAGCGTGCACGCGGCGCATGGACGGTTCGGCCGCCGATGCCTATGGCGTTGCGCGAGCCCGCGTCCGCCGGTCCGGGTGTTCCTCCTGCTTGCGATGGCGATGTTCGGTTCGATGCGTCCCGTCTCGGCCGAACCGGTCCCGCCCGCCGAGGCGACGGCGGGGCTGGTCGCGGCCCTCCAGGCCCGCATCCTGTCCGGCCATAGCGCTACCGCGGTGCTCGAGGCGTGGTGCGCCGAGCGCGGCCTGTCGGCCGACCCGCACCTCGTCGCCCGCCGGATCTCGGGCCCCGACAAGCCCCTCGACGCGGCCCAGCGCCGGCGGCTCGGGCTCGCGCCGGACGAGCCCGTCCGCTACCGGCGGGTCCGGCTCGCCTGCGGCGTCCACGTTCTGTCGGAGGCCGACAACTGGTACGTGCCGGGCCGGCTCACGCCCGCGATGAACGCGGCTCTCGACGAGACCGACGCGCCGTTCGGCCGGGTGGTGCGCCCGCTGGAGCCGATCCGGCGCAACGTCGCGCTGCGGCCGCTGCGCGACCCCGACGCCCCTGGCCCGGGGCCGGACGACCCGCTGTTCGAAGTCGACGCGGTGCTCGCGACCGGGGCCGGCCTGCCGTTCTGCGAGGTCGCCGAGACCTATCTCGGGGCCGTGCTCGGGCGCGGGCTCTAGCGGACGCTTCCGCGGCTTGCGGGAGCGCGGTGCGCGCGGCTATTGCCGGGGCGATCGCCTGGACGGGCGGCACCCTCGGAGACCCCGCATGAGACCGGCAACAGTGTTCGCTCCTGCCCTCGTCGCCCTCTGCCTCGCCGGCGGCGGCGCGCAGGCGCAGAAGGCCGCCGACCCGGCCGGGATCTGGCTGACCGAGACCGGCGATTCCAAGGTGCGGCTGTCGCGGTGCGGCGCCGGCTATTGCGGCACCATCGTCAGCACCACGGGCAAGGGCCTCGACGCCAACAACCCGGACCCGGCCCTACGCACCCGCAGCGTCGTCGGCGTGCAGATCGTCAACGCCACGAGCGCATCGGGCGACGGCTATTCCGGCACCCTCTACAATCCGAAGGACGGGAAGACCTATTCCGGCTCGCTCAAGATAACCGGCCCGAACGCGATCGAAGTTTCGGGCTGCGTGATGAGCGTGTTCTGCAAGCGCCAGACCTGGAAGCGGGTGAGCTGAAGGTTTCCGCGGTTTATCGTCTGGCGATTCAGGCTGCGTACCCTCCCCCGCACCCAAGTCGGGCTTGCCCGACTTGGGCACACAGAGTGCGGACCTCGGGGAAGCCCGAGATCCGTCGGGGGGAGGCAGCGCGCGCACGACCGGACCGATTGGCCGACAACAGGTTCGATGGACGCTTAGCCGGCGGCGGCGGCGACCGCCGCGGTGATGGCGTCGAGGGCTGCCTGTGCGCCGCCGCCCTCGGGGCCGCCGGCCTGGGCCATGTCGCGCCGGCCGCCGCCGCCCTTGCCGCCGAGATGGCCGGCGCCGGCCCGCACCAGGGCGACGGCGTCGTAGCGCTCGGTGAGGTCGGCGGTGACGCCGACCACGAGACCGGCCTTGCCGTCGGCGCCGACGCCGACGATGGCGACGATGCCGGAGCCGAGCTTCTGCTTGCCGGCATCGGCCAGGCTCTTGAGGTCGCGCATCTCGACGCCCTCGATGGCGCGCGCCATCAGCTTGACGCCTGCCACCTCCGTGGCCTCGTCGCCGCCTCCGGCGCTGCCGCCCATCGCCAGCTTCTTGCGCAGGTCCGAGACCTCGCGCTCCAGCCGGCGGCGATCCTCCAGCAGCCCTGTGAGCCGGTCGGACACCTCCGCCACCGGCGCCTTGAGCTGGGAGGCGAGCGCCCCGAGGGTGCGGCTCTCCTCGCTGCGGTGTCGGCGGGCGGCGTCGGCCGTCATCGCCTCGATGCGGCGGATGCCGGCGCCGACCGCGCTCTCGGCGAGGATCGTGATGGTGCCGATGTCGCCGGTGCGGGCGGCGTGCGTGCCGCCGCAGAGCTCGATCGAGAAGCTCTTTAGGCGCCCGCCCTCGACCTCCCGCCCGGCCTCGTCCACCGGCCGGCCCATGGAGACGACGCGGACCTCATCGCCGTACTTCTCGCCAAACAGCGCGCGGGCGCCGGATTCGATCGCCTCGTCCACCGCCATCAGCTTGGTCACCACCGGCGCGTTCTGCAGCAGCACCGCGTTGGCGATATCCTCGACGCGGGCGAGTTCGGCTGCCTCGATCGGCTTCGGGTGGGAGATGTCGAAGCGTAGGCGCTCGGACGAGACGAGCGAGCCCTTCTGCGCGACGTGGTCGCCGAGCACCTGGCGCAAGGCTTCGTGCAGGAGGTGGGTGGCGGAGTGGTTGGCGCGGATCGCGGCCCGGCGGGCGTGGTCGACCTTCAGCTCGACGGCCTGGCCGACGCTTAGCGTACCTTCGTCCACGGTGACGTGGTGGACGAAGAGATCGCCGAGCTTCTTCTCGGTGTTGGTGACCCGCGCCTTCAGCCCCGGCGCCGCGAGCGTGCCGGTGTCGCCGACCTGGCCGCCCGATTCGGCGTAGAATGGCGTCTGGTTGGCCACGAGCAGCCCGCTCTCGCCGGCCTGCAGGGCCTCGACCTCGGCGCCGTCGCGCAGCAGCGCCGTCACGACGCCCTCGGCGGCCTCTGCCTCGTAGCCCAGGAACTCGGTGGCGCCGGTTCGGTCGCGCACGGAGAACCACACGGTCTCGGTGGCGGCCTCGCCCGAGCCCGACCACGCCGCGCGCGCCGCTTGCTTCTGGCGCTGCATCGCGACGGCGAAGGCGTCGGTGTCGACGCCGATGCCGCGGGCCTTCAGTGCGTCCTGCGTCAGGTCGAGGGGGAAGCCGTAGGTATCGTAGAGGGTGAAGGCGGTCTCGCCGGCGAGGTTCTGGCCGGCGTCGAGGTCGCGGGTCTCGGCGTCGAGGATCGCGAGGCCGCGCTCCAGGGTGCGGCGGAAGCGGGTCTCCTCGAGGCGCAGGGTCTCGGAGATCAGGCTCTCGGCCCGCACCAGCTCGGTGTAGGCCTGCCCCATCTCGCGCACCAGCGTCGGCACCAGGCGGAACATCACGGGCTCGCGCGAGCCGAGCAGCTCGAGGTGGCGCATGGCGCGGCGCAGGATGCGGCGCAGCACGTAGCCGCGGCCCTCGTTGCCCGGCAGCACGCCGTCCCCGATCAGGAAGCTGCCGGCGCGCAGATGGTCGGCGATGACGCGGTAGGAGGCGACGTTGGAGGCCGCCGGCGGCCGGCCGACCGCGTGCGACACGGCGTCGATCAGCGCGCGGAAGAGGTCGGTCTCGTAGTTCGAGGTCACGCCCTGTAGGATCGCGGCCATGCGCTCGAGGCCCATGCCGGTGTCGATCGACGGACGCGGCAGGACCAGCCGGTTGCCCGGCTCGACCTGCTCGTACTGCATGAACACGAGGTTCCAGAACTCGAGGAAGCGGTCGCCGTCTTCGTCGGGCGAGCCGGGTGGGCCGCCGGCGAGCCCCGGACCCTGGTCGATGAAGATCTCCGAGCACGGCCCGCAGGGACCGGTGTCGCCCATCTGCCAGAAGTTGTCCGAGGTGCCGATGCGGATGATCCGGTCGTCGGAGAACCCGGCGATCTTGCGCCACAGCGTCGCCGCCTCGTCGTCGTCGGCGTACACGGTGACCAGGAGCCGGTCCGGCTTCAGGCCGAACTCCTTGGTGATCAGGTTCCAAGCCAGCTCGATCGCTCGCGGCTTGAAGTAGTCGCCGAACGAGAAGTTGCCGAGCATCTCGAAGAAGGTATGGTGACGCGCGGTGTAGCCGACGTTGTCGAGGTCGTTGTGCTTGCCGCCGGCGCGGACGCATTTCTGCGCCGTCGTCGCCTGGCTGTAGGGGCGCTTCTCGACGCCGGTGAAGACGTTCTTGAACTGCACCATCCCGGCGTTGGTGAACATCAGGGTCGGGTCGTTCTTCGGCACGAGCGAGGACGAGGGCACGATCGTGTGCCCCGCACCCGCGAAGTAGTCGAGGAAGGCCGACCGGATCTCGTTGACGCCGCTCATCGGATAACTCTGTGCTGGGCCGGGCTTTTTCGCGCGGCGACGCCCGGCCGTCCCGGGCCGTTCGTCGCGGATGCGCCCTCATACGGAGGGACGGGCTCCAAGTCACGGGTTCCGATCACAAGTCACAGTTTCCGATCATGGGTTCGCAACTTGGGTCCGCGCGAAGGGCTCGCGAGAGGGTAGCGGATGCCTGGGCGCGCAAAACCGGCGGCGCCACCGGAATGACCCAACCGCGGCCGTGTTGTCGCCACATCTGTCAAGCCAGATCAGGGGGTGGCGCCGCCGTCGGCGCGAAACCGGGATTTTGAGTCGCACATGCTGGGCCGCACCGTCGGAACGTCTCGCAAGGCCATCACGTCCAGCACCGCCGGCGCCTCCAAGGTGGCGCCCACGGGCCGTTTTGGCGCAGGCGCCGCCGACTGCATCACCCTCTCCGCCCCGGTCGGCCGCGGCCACGGCAGCCGCCCGGCGCTCGCCCGCTCCGTCCTCTCGATGTCGCTGTTCGCCGGCGCGTTGAGCGCCCTGCTGATCGGCTCGGGCGTCGAGCTCGGCAAGATCGGCCTCGAGAACGCGGTATCCTCGGCCCAGGCCGCCACCGAGATCCCGATGCCGCGCCCGCGCATCCAGGTGAGCGCGCTGCCGCCCGTCGTCGCCGAGGCCCCGGTGGTGCTGCGCGCCTCCTCGGCCTTCGCCGCGGTCCACGACCTGGACACCGAGCTCGGCTCCAACGCGGTCGACCGCGTCTCCTACGACTTCCTGCTCTCGGAGAGCGCCGGCGGCGACCCGAACGACGTGCTCGAGTTCGGGCCGATGAAGATCCGCCGCCACATCGTTCAGACGATCGTGCGCGCCGCGCAAGCCGTGCAGACCGATCCGGTGCTGCTGATGGCGGTGGCCGACAAGGAATCGAGCTTCATCACCGCCGTTCAGGCCAAGACCTCTTCGGCCACCGGCCTGTACCAGTTCATCGAGCGGACCTGGCTCGGCTGCGTGCGCGACTTCGGCGCCAAGTACGGGATGGAGAAGGAGGCTGCGGTGATCGTCCCCGACGCCAACGACCGGCCGACGGTGGCGGATGCCGCCGAGCGCACCCGGATCCTTGAATTGCGCCGCGACCCCTACCTCTCGGCGCTGCTCGCCGGCGAGATGCTGAAGCGCGACGCCGCGCGGATTTCCCTGCGGATCGGGCGCGAGCTGTCGCTCGGCGAGGTCTACCTCGCCCACTTCCTTGGGCCGGACGACGCCGAATCGTTCCTTGCCAAGGTCGTCGACAAGCCCGGTGCCGCCGCCGCCCAGCTGCTTCCCGGGCCGGCGCGTGCCAACCGCTCGATCTTCTTCGCCTCCGAGCGCAGCCGTCGCCGCAAGGCCGCGAGCTTGTCGGTCGCCCAGGTCCACGAGAAGTTCGAGGCGATGATGAGCGCACGCGGGGCGCGCTACCGCGACGTCCGCGCCGTGTCGGGCGTGATGGCCTACGCCGACGCCGACGCGACGGCCCGCTGATTTTTCGCGGTCCGCCCGGATCGAACGACCGCCTGAATCGTGGAGCCGGCGCAACTGACGGCGCGTTCCCGACTTCTTGCTTCAAGAGCCTCCGCATCCGCGGGGCGCGACGCGAAGACTTCGGGGGAAGTTCTTGACCAATCCGCTGCGCCATCGGCCCATCGACACCTTGAGCCCCGACATCCCCCTCGACCGGATCGGGGAGACCCTGGCCTCGTTCTACGACAGCCTGGTCGCCGAGGGCGTGCCGGAGCATCTGGCCGCCCTGGTGCGCAAGGTCCGGCAGTCCGAGGCCGGCGAGCCTGCCGCGGCACCGGTCGCACAGCCGCAGCGCATCGCGCTGGTGGTCGAGGACAACCCGGAAGTGCGCGGCCTCGCCGAGGCCCTGCTCGAGGAGACCGAGCTCGCGGTGGTCGGCTGCGACAGCGCCGAGGCGGCGCTCGCGGTTCTGCAGGCGCGCGGCGGCGACGTCGCCCTGGTTTTCGCCGACGTGCGTCTGGCGGGCGAGATGGACGGGCTCCAGCTGGCGCATGCGGTCGCGACGCTGTGGCCGCGGGCGCGGCTGGTCGTCACCTCCGGGCATTGCGTTGGCCGCCCCGAGATTCCGGTGGAGGCTGTCTTCATTCAGAAGCCCTGGCGCGCCTTCGACGTGCTGGTGGAAGCCGAGCGTGCCGTGGGCGGGTCGGCGCCGCCGATCCGCTGACGCCAAGCGTTTCCTCGACGGAAGCGTTTCCTCCGCGATGGCGAGTCGGGACGGGCGCCGAGGCGTGATACTTGCAGCGTGGCCGTCGCACCGGCGCATCCGCGGAGTGTTACGTCCTTGCCGATCCTGTCCGTCCGGCACGTCACCGTGTACCGCTACCGTCGCCCGGTCTCCTTCGGCGAGCACCGGATCATGTTCCGCCCGCGGGACAGCTACGACCAGCGCCTGATCGAGGCCACCCTCGACATCGACCCGCTGCCGGCGAGCGTGCGGTGGATGTTCGACGTGTTCGGCAACTGCGTCGCGATCGCGAGCTTCGACACGCGCAGCGACACCCTGCGGTTCACCTGCGGCATCACCCTCGACCACACCCCGGAGCACGCGCCGGTGTTCCCGCTGGCGCCGCACGCGACCCATTATCCGTTCTGCTACGGCGTCGAGGACATGCCCGACCTGTCGCGCTCGATCGAGCGGCAATGGCCGGACACCCACCACATGGTCGATGCCTGGGCGCGCAGCTTCATCCCGGCCGACGGCCGCATCCCGACCCAGGACCTGCTCGCCGACATGACCCGCGGCATCCGCCGCAACTTTACCTACCTCGCCCGCAGCGAGAAGGGCGTGCAGGACCCGGTGACGACGCTCCGCCTCAAGCGCGGCTCGTGCCGCGACTTCGCGGTGCTGATGATGGAGGGCGTGCGCTCCCTCGGCATGGCGGCCCGCTTCGTCTCCGGCTACCTCTACAATCCGCGCAACGATCGCGACCGTCACGTCGGCGGCGGCTCGACTCATGCCTGGGTCGGCGTCTACCTGCCCGGCGCCGGCTGGATCGAGTTCGACCCGACCAACGGCATCGTCGGCAACCGCGACCTGATCCGCGTCGCCATCGCCCGCGACCCGCGGCAGGCGGTGCCGCTGCACGGCTCGTATTTCGGTCTGGCGAGCGACGACCTCGGCATGCGCGTCGACGTCGCCGTGACTGAGAAATCGGCACCGGACCTCGTCCCGGCGCAATAGGCATCCCGGCTCGCCGGGGCGGACACGCCCGGCGCGCGCTTCGGTGAGAAAGGTTGGCAGGTGGCGCGATGAAGATCAGGACCGGTTTCGATATCGCCTTCGACTCAGCGCAGCCGACCCCGATGATCCTGATGCTCAGCATCCACCCGTCACGCCTGCCGGACCTGGTGACGCCGCAGGCGATCAGTTTCGATCCGCCGATCCCCTGCCATCAATACGAGGATGCCTTAGGCAACCTCTGCCATCGCATCGTCACGCCGACCGGCCTGCTGACGATCTCGGCCGACTTCACGGTGCGGGATTCCGGCCTGCCGGACGCATATGCGCCGGATGCACGGCAGTTCGCGGTGCAGGACCTGCCGGACGAGGTCCTCGTCTACCTCCTCGGCTCGCGCTACTGCGACACCGACAAGCTCTCGCAGACCGCTTGGTCGCTGTTCGGCGCGACGCCGGAGGGCTGGGCCCGGGTCCAGGCGATCGTCGATTACACCCACGAGCGCATCCGCTTCGACTACATGCGCGCCGACGCCACCCGCAGCGCCCATGACGGCTTCATGCAGCGCGAGGGCGTGTGCCGCGACTTCGCGCACTTGGCCGTCACCTTCTGCCGCTGCATGAACATCCCGGCGCGCTACTGCACCGGCTATCTCGGCGACATCGGCGTGCCGAAGGACCCGGCGCCGATGGACTTCTCCGCCTGGTTCGAGGTCTACCTCGACGGGCCGCAGGGCGGATGCTGGTACACGTTCGACGCCCGCCACAACGCACCGCGCATCGGCCGCATCGTCATGGCCCGCGGGCGCGACGCCACCGACGTCGCGATCACCACCAACTTCGGCTACGTGCACCTCGCCCGCTTCGACGTGCACACCGACGAGGTGGCGTGAGCGCGCCCCGCCGGGCGGGTCACATCTTCGCCGGCCACGTCTTGTCCGCTTACGTATTCCCGCGCCGCTGAAATCTTCGCCCGGCCGTGGAACCCTCTGCCTATGCTCACGCTTGTAATGGCAAAGGTTACTGCACAGGTAGGCCACATCATGAAGACCTCAGCCACCGCTCTCGCCGCCCTCCTCGGACTTTCGATTGTTGCCAGCGTGCCGGCCATGGCCGCCTCGACCTACGATCCCTTCGGCACCGATGCCGGATACGAGCAGGACCAGTCCTACGGTTACCAGGGCACGCAGAGCCGTGACTATTACGGCCAGCGTCCCGTCTACGAGCCGGGCTACGGCCAGGGCGTGCAGGCCGCGCCGCAGGCGCAGGTCCAGCCGATCCCGCGCGAGATCGTGGCGTTCGACGGCAACTACGCCCCGGGCACCGTGGTCGTCTCCACCGCCGAGCGTCGCCTGTACTTCGTGATGCCGAACGGCGAGGCGATCCGCTACGGCGTCGGCGTCGGCCGTCCCGGCTTCACTTGGTCGGGCACCAAGACCGTGACCGCCAAGAAGGAGTGGCCGTCGTGGACGCCCCCGGCCGCGATGATCGCCCGTCGCCCCGACCTGCCGCGCTACATGGCCGGCGGCATCGAGAACCCGCTCGGCGCGCGCGCCATGTACATCGGCAACACCGAGTACCGCATCCACGGCTCCAACGAGCCGGACACGATCGGTCAAGCCGTGTCCTCGGGCTGCATCCGGATGACCAACGACGACGTCACCGACCTCTACGAGCGCGTGAAGGTCGGCGCCAAGGTCGTCGTCCTGAACTGATCTCGCGCGACGCGACTTCGCGATCCGATTGGGGCCGCGCCATCCGGAAGGGTGGCGCGGCCCTCGTCATTCCGCCGCGTAGGCGTCGTCGACCGCGTAGAGGCGGCACGGATTGCCGCCGGCCGACGATTGCAGCGCTTCAGCGCCGCCTCGATCGCCGCCGCCTTCGTGCCCTGCGCGGTCTGCCACGCGTAGGCGCTGCCGGCGCTGACGGCGAAGGCCTTGTGCGAGGCCGCCGCGCGATAGGTGTCGAAATCCCTACGTTCGCCGGCGCCGACCTGCGGCGGCGGTCGGATGGCCGCGCGCCTGGAGGAAGGCCTCGACGATCGGCTCCCAGATCGGTCCGCCCCCTTGCGTGAACAGGCCGTGCCCGTCCGAGCCCGTCGGCGGCCCAACGCGGCGAGCCGTGGCTGATCAGCGCCAAGAGATGCCGGCCCAGGGTGCCGGGCGTCATCACCAGGGCATCGAGCCCCTCCGGCCCGGCGACGTCCATCGGAGCCCGAATCGCTTCCGTGCCGAGCCCCTGCGCCGACGCGGCGGCGACACCGAGCCCCGACGCGAGGCCGACGCCCGCGAGCCATCGCGCGCTCAGCGAATCGCCCGTCGCGGGCCTGCGGCCGGATCGTCCGTTCAGGGCACCACGCGGCCGACCGCGGTCTGCGGCTGGCTGAAGGAGGCGATCGGCATGTCGCAGAAGCAGCGCGCCCCGAGCGGGCGCGGACCCGGCAGCGGGCAGGAATAGGGCTGCGGCCCGGAGAGGCCCTGCTGGACCGCATCGCAGTTCAGGCCGACCGGGCGGGCCGGGCCCGGGCGCTCGCCGCGCCGCGGGTAGACGGGACGTTCGTCGTAGGCCGGGCGCTCCTCGTAATACCCGCGCCGCGGCGCATCGTAGTACTGCGCGTCGGCGGCCTGCACGGCGCAGGTCGCGAGGAGGGCGGCGAGGCCGAGGCGTGTGATCTGTCGCATGGCATCCCTGTCGGCGGAGGGTCTGATGCCCGGTCCGGGCGCGACGCAGGCATGCCCGCGCAATCGGGGCGAAAACGAGACGGCCCGCCCCCGATGGATCGGGAACGGGCCGGGAGCGGGCGCGGGTGGCCCGCCCTCGAGGGGCGAGCCTGGCGGCGGGCTTAGTGGGTCGCCTTGTTGGCGGCGTCCTGCGAGTGGTGCGCGGCCTGCTTGGCGGCGTCGGCGCCCTGCTCCATCGCCTTGCGGGCGTTGTCGGCACCTTCCTGCATCGCGGACTTGGCGCGCTCGGCACCCTGCTGCATCGCGTTCTGGGCGAGGCCGCCGAAATCCTTGGCCTGCGCCTGGATCGCGGCGAACTGGCTGCGCACGAACTCGGCCTGGTGCTGCATCGCCTCCTGCACGTCCTTCGAACGGACGAGCTTCTGCGCGAGGTCGAAGGCGGCGTTGACGTTCTGCTCGGCATACTCGAAGCCGCGGGAGGACACGTCCTTGACGCTAGTGCGGGTCACCTCTGTGGAGCCGGTGACGGTCTCCGCGGTGCGGCGTGCGGCGCCGATGAAGCTGTCGAAGGCCTTGCGGGCCTGGTCGACGCTCTTCTCGGCGAAGTCGCGCATCTCGGTCGGGACTTCGTAGGTCGGGGGATTGCTCATCGCTCGTCTCCTCTCACGTTGCCTGTGAACGCATCATTGTGCGCTGCACAATAACACATGTATCATCGTACGCCACCCGCCGGAGCAGCATTAACGTTGATGCGAGGTAAACGTGTGACGGACGCGCGAAAGGTCCAGCGTCCGGAGCCGCTCCGCCTACAATAAGCCTTGGGCAATCATATTTTCCGTCACGAAACGGGCTGGGGCGCGGCCGATGGGGACTGTTCGGTGAACGTTGGCGACAGCACGCGCGCGGGCCTCCAGGCCGCACTGGAGGCCTGGGCGGGCGATCCCGTCCTGGCCGCGCCGCTAGCTGATTCGGCGCGCGCCTTCCTCGTCCTCGACGGGATGGCGACCACGATCCTGCACGCCTCGCCGGCCGCCGTGCCGTTCCGCGACGCGGTGGCGGATGAGGTGGGCCGCTTGAGCCCCGGCCTCGCCGGCCAGATCCGCGCCGTCAGCGGCATTGCCCGGCCGCGGCTCGTGCGCTTGCGCCTCGATCCCCGTCGGATCGCGCCGCCGACCTCGTGCCTGATCGCGGGCGGCACCGTCGAGGCCGCGCCCGCCCTGCTCCTCGTCGCCCTCGGCCCCCTCCCCACGATTCGCCCACGCGCCGTCCGGGCCGATCCGTTGCCGGATCGCCAAGCGGCGCCCGCCGAGCCGACCGGACACGCCACACCGGATGCGCCCGGCGATTCCGACCGAGCCGTCGCGCCGGCGGGGGGCGACCGCTTCGTCTGGCGGAGCGACGCCGGCGACCGCATCGCGACGATCTCGGGGCCATCCTTCGAAGCGCTCGCGCCGCGCCTCGTCGGGCGCAGCTGGGCCGACCTCGCCGAGGCCGGCCAGCTGCGCGACGCCGACGCGTTCCTCGCCGCGGTCGAGACCCGGCACACCTTCCGCGCCCTGCCGGCGGTTCTGGATGCCGGCACCGTCGGCACGCTCGCCCTCGACCTGTCCGGCGCCTGCCTGGGTCGCAGCGGCGACGCGTTCTCGGGTCTGGGCGGGTACGGCGTCGTGCGCGCCGTGACCGCGCCGGCCGTGGCGACCATACCGCCGGCCGCCCCGGTAGAAACGCATCCCGATCCGGTTGAAACCGCAAGCGTCGAGGTGCCGGACTTCGATCTTCCGTCCGACGCGAATACCGATCGCCCGAATGCCGCCGGTGAGCCGGATCGTGTGCTCCCCGACATCCGCAACGCCGCATGGCCTCCGGTCGCGGTCGCGACCGAACACCTCGACGACCATGCGGCTGGCGATCCCTGGTCCGGCGCGCGTGGCCCCGGTCGGGGGCACGAGGCCGTCGGCGTGGCACCGAACGCTCTCCTCTCCGGTGTGGTGCCGGAACCCGTCGCGGCGAGCCTTCCCATCGACCGCCCGGTGGCGGCGCAGGAGGGCACCGATGCCGCCCTGTCGGTGACCGAGCACGCGGCCTTCCGCGAGATCGCGCGCGCCCTCGGCGCCCGCTACGCAGGAGACGACGAGGTTCGCGAGGCGATCGACGCGGATGCGCGTGGCGCGGGCGCGGCGGTGATGCCCTTCCCTGTGCCGCGGCCGGCCGAGACGCCGCCGCCGGCACCACGGGACACGTTGCCGCCGCCGCTAGACGACGTTCCGGCCGCGCTCCTGATCCATCGCGGCGACGCGGTGCTGGCCGCCAACCGCCGCCTGATCGACCTGACGGGCCATGCCGACCTGGCGAGCCTGCAGGCGGCCGGGCTCCGTCGCCTGTTCCGCGGGCTGCCTCCGGCACCGTCCGGCGGCGATCCGGCGGCGTCGGACGGCCCCCGCATCATCGAGACGGCGCAGGGCGGCAGCCGGCCGGTCGCGGTGGAACGCGGGCCGATGGCCTGGGACGGCGCGCCGGCGACCTGCCTCATCCTGCGCGTGGTCGCCGAGGCCGATCCGGCCCGCGAGCGGGCGGCCGAGCGCTTGGCCGAGTCGTTTCGCGAGCGCCACGCCGCCGACGCCCGCGCGACCCTCAACGCCCTCGACGACGGCGTCGTCACCCTCGATGCGGCCGGCCGCATCGTCGCGATGAACCGCGCCGCCGCCGCCCTGTTCGCCTGCGAGCCGCGCGAGGTGGTCGGCACCGCCTTCGATTCCCTTTTCGATGCCGCGCAGCGGGACGTGGTCCGCGCCGCCCTCGCCGGCCTCGGCACCGAAATCAGCATCGCCGCCAGCGGCCGGCCTGTGACGCTGCGGGTGTCGGTCCGAGAGGGCGCCCGCGTCGCGGTACTGCGCGCGCCGTCCGAGGTCGCGGCGCGGAGTATTTCGGATGTCGATCCCCAAGCCTTCGATCCCCAAGCCTTCGATCCCCAAGCCTTCGATCGCCCCGCCTTCCTTGGGCACCTCGACCGCGAGATCCGCACGCCGGTCGAGGGCATCGTCGGCCTCGCCGACGGCATCCTCGCGGAACCGCACGGGGTGCTCGACGAGCGTTACCGCGTGCCGCTGCGCGCGATCCGGGCGGCGGGCGACCACGTGCGCGGACTGGTCTCCGACCTGATCGAGATCGCCACCATCGAGTCCGGCGGCCTCGCCCTCTCAGTCCGGCCGCTGCCCCTGAACGAGCTCGTCTCGGGCTGCGTCGAACTCCTGCAGCCCGAGGCGGCGCGCGGGCGCATCGTCCTGCGCACCAGCTTCTCGCCGGACCTAGCGCCGCTGGAGGCGGACGAGCCGTCGCTGCGGCAGGCGGCGCTCGCCGTGATCGGCGAGGCGATCCGGGCGACCGCGGCCGGCGGCCAGGTAATCGTCTCGACGACGCCGGGAGAGCGCGGCGGGGTCGCGCTCAAGGTGCGCGGCACCGGCCCGGGCGCGCGCGCGTCCGAGATCGAGGCCGGGCGTGCCCCGCGCGAGGGCGGCGAGGCGCATGGTACCGGGCTCGGCTTGCCGCTCACCAAGGCGTTGATCGAGGCCAACCACGGCCGCGTGCGCGTCTCCAACCGTAGCGGTGAGGGGATGCTGGTGGAGATTCTTCTCCCAGGATCTAAAATGCGGGTTATGTGACGGGCGTGCCAAAACAATCCCCGATCTTTGTCAGAAGACTGGCTAGAAACGTAGCAGTGCCGTTAGACTCCGCACGCTCAGCCGTGCAGATCATCCATCAGGCACGAAATCGGAACGTCGGGCCGCCTCGATCATCTGAACAGGGGTCGAACGAGGCGTCGTCGCGGGCGACGGACCGGCTTGACAGTCCTCTGCGGGCGCCCCTAGCAGGAATTGGGTTGCCCCTGACCTTTTAGGGTTCGAGGCTGTGGCAGGCGTTGGCGTCATGCCGAAGCCGACGATAATCTTTGGAAGACCCGGCTGCGCGGGCCACCGCGATACGATCGGGCACCAATCAGGGAGACGCGGGATGGACGAGAAGATCGTCGAGGTGCGGGATTCGTGGCGCGAGGGCGCCTATGCCGACGACGCCAAGTATCTCGAGATGTACGCGGCCTCCGTCTCGGACCCGGATGCCTTCTGGGCCGAGCATGGCAAGCGCATCGATTGGATGACGCCGTTCTCGAAGGTCAAGGACACCAGCTTCGAGCCGGGCAAGGTCTCGATCAAGTGGTTCGAGGACGGCAGGACCAACGTCGCCTACAACTGCGTCGACCGGCACCTCGAGACCCGCGGAGACCAGACCGCGATCATCTGGGAAGGCGACGACCCGAACGAGTCCAAGCACATCACCTACCGCGAGCTGCACGCGCAGGTCTGCCGGATGGCCAACGTGCTGCGCAACCGCGGCGTCGAGAAGGGTGATCGCGTCACGATCTACATGCCGATGATTCCCGAGGCCGCCTACGCGATGCTGGCCTGCGCCCGCCTCGGTGCCGTGCATTCGATCGTCTTCGGCGGCTTCTCGCCGGATTCGCTGGCCTCGCGCATCGAGGGCTGCGACTCGAAGATCGTCATCACCGCCGACGAGGGCCTGCGCGGCGGCCGCAAGGTGCCGCTGAAGGCCAACGTCGACGCGGCGATCGCTCGCCTCGGCAAGGACGTGGTCGATCACGTCGTGGTCGTGCGCCGCACCGGCGGCAGCGTGGCGATGGAGCCCGGCCGCGACGTCTACTACCACGAGGCCGCCGAGCAGGTGACCGACCAGTGCCCGGCCGAGGCGGTGGAGGCCGAGCACCCGCTCTTCATCCTCTACACCTCGGGCTCGACCGGACAGCCCAAGGGCGTGGTGCACACCACCGGCGGCTACCTGGTCTACGCGGCGATGACGCACGAGTACGTCTTCGACTACCGCGAGGGCGAGGTCTACTGGTGCACCGCCGACGTCGGCTGGGTCACCGGCCACAGCTACATCGTCTACGGGCCGCTCGCCAACGGTGCGACGACGCTGATGTTCGAGGGCATCCCGACCTATCCGTCGAACTCCCGCTTCTGGGACGTGGTCGACAAGCACAAGGTCAACATCTTCTACACCGCGCCCACCGCGATCCGCTCGCTGATGGGCGGCGGCGAGGGGCCGGTGAAGAAGACCTCGCGGGCCAGCCTGCGCCTGCTCGGGTCGGTCGGCGAGCCGATCAACCCCGAGGCCTGGGACTGGTACTACAGGGTGGTCGGCGACTCGCGTTGCGCAATCGTCGACACGTGGTGGCAGACCGAGACCGGCGGCATCCTGATCACGCCGCTGCCCGGGGCGACCAGGTTGAAGCCTGGTTCGGCGACGCGCCCCTTCTTCGGAGTGCAGCCGGCGATGGTGGATGCCGAGGGCAAGGTCCTCGACGGCCCGTGCGAGGGCAACCTCT
The DNA here is from genome assembly GCF_008039475.1 of Methylobacterium sp. WL12. Taxonomy (NCBI): domain Bacteria; kingdom Pseudomonadati; phylum Pseudomonadota; class Alphaproteobacteria; order Hyphomicrobiales; family Methylobacteriaceae; genus Methylobacterium; species Methylobacterium sp. WL12. Next base: position 28,012 of record NZ_VRUW01000055.1, read on the forward strand.
GCATCACCGATTCCTGGCCCGGCCAGATGCGCACCGTCTACGGCGACCACGAGCGCTTCGAGCAGACCTACTTCTCAACCTATCCGGGCAAGTACTTCACCGGCGACGGCGCCCGCCGCGACGCGGACGGCTACTACTGGATCACCGGCCGGGTCGACGACGTGATCAACGTCTCGGGCCACCGCATGGGCACGGCGGAGGTCGAGTCCTCGCTGGTCGCCCACGCCAAGGTCGCCGAGGCGGCGGTCGTCGGCTACCCGCACAACCTCAAGGGCCAGGGCATCTACGCCTACGTCACCCTCAACGAGGGTGAGGAGGGCGACGACGCGCTGCGCAAGGAGCTGGTGACCTGGGTCCGCAAGGACATCGGCCCGATCGCCTCGCCGGACCTCATCCAGTTCGCACCGGGCCTGCCCAAGACCCGCTCGGGCAAGATCATGCGCCGCATCCTGCGCAAGATCGCCGAGGACGACTTCTCCTCGCTCGGAGACACCTCGACGCTCGCCGAGCCCGCGGTTGTCGACGACCTGATCGAGAATCGACAGAACCGCGCCCCCTGAGGCCGGTCTTCGACGCTGGGTGGGCCCCGACCCGCTCGCCGAGGCGGACGTCCCACGGGTGTCCGCCTCCAACATGAAAAACCATCGTCACATCGACCGGAAGGCGGCCCCGATCGCGGGTCCCCTTCATCGGAGGGAGCGTACATGTCCACGTCATCAAGCGGCCCCGGCGGCCGTCCCGTCCCAGCAGCGCCGCGGCTCGGCGGCACCGTGCTCGGCTCCGCCGACGACAAGGTCGCCAAGAGCCCGATCTTCCGCCAGCTCGTCGAGGAGCGCACGCGCTTCGGCTGGATCCTCACCGGCCTGATGCTCGCCGTCTACTTCGGCTTCATCGGCCTGATCGCCTTCGACAAGAGCCTGCTCGCCGTGAAGATCGGCAGCGGAACCGCCTCGCTCGGGCTGCTCCTCGGGGTCCTCGTGATCCTCTTCGCCTTCATTCTCACCGGCATCTACGTCCAGCGCGCCAACGGCCGCTACGACGACCTGACCGCCGCCCTCAAGCGGGATCTCGGCCGATGAACCGTCTCAAGCATCCCCTCGTCCTCGGCAGCGCGCTCGCGGTCCTCGCCGTCACGGCCGCCCTCGCCGCCGGCCCCGACATCGGCGCGGTCACGAAGGCGGCGACGAACTGGCCGGCGATCGGCATGTTCGGGTTCTTCGTGCTGCTCACCCTCGGCATCACCTACAAGGCCGCCAAGGGCACCAAGTCGGCGGCCGACTTCTACGCCGCCGGCGGCGGCATCTCGGCCGGCACCAATTCGCTCGCCATCGCCGGCGACTACATGTCCGCCGCCTCGTTCCTCGGCATTTCAGGCTTAGTTTACACCTCGGGCTTCGACGGCTTGATCTACTCCACCGGCTTCCTCGTCGGCTGGCCGATCGTGTTGTTCCTCATCGCCGAGCGGCTGCGCAACCTCGGCAAGTTCACCTTCGCCGACGTGGCGTCGTTCCGCCTCGACCAGACCTCGATCCGCATCATCTCGGCCGTCGGCACGCTGGTTGTGGTGGCGTTCTACCTGATCGCCCAGATGGTCGGCGCGGGTAAGCTGATCCAGCTCTTGTTCGGCCTGCCCTACCTCTACGCCGTGATCATCGTCGGCGTGCTGATGATCGTCTACGTGGCGTTCGGCGGCATGAAGGCGACCACTTGGGTGCAGGTGATCAAGGCCTGCCTGCTGCTCGGCGGCGCGACCTTCATGGCCGTCGCGGTGCTCTACAAGTACGGCTTCAACCCCGAGACCCTGTTCGCCGCCGCCGTCGCCACCCATCCAAAGGGTGACGCGATCATGGCGCCGGGCGGTCTCGTGTCGAACCCGATCGAGGCGATCTCGCTCGGCGTCGGCCTGATGTTTGGCACCGCCGGCCTGCCGCACATCCTGATGCGCTTCTTCACAGTGTCGGACGCCCAGGCGGCCCGCAAGTCGGTGTTCTATGCGACCGGGTTGATCGGGTACTTCTACATCCTCACCTTCATCATCGGCTTCGGCGGCATCGCCCTGCTGATGTCCGATCCGAGCTACTTCAAGCTCGGCCCGGCCGGCGCCTTCGACAAGCTGAAGGACATGGTCGGCGGCACCAACATGGTGGCGGTGAACCTCGCCAACGCCGTGGGCGGCCCGTACTTCCTCGGCTTCATCTCGGCCGTGGCCTTCGCGACCATCCTCGCGGTGGTGGCGGGCCTGACGCTCGCCGGCGCCTCCGCGGTCAGCCACGACCTCTATGCCCAGGTGATCGCCCGCGGGCGCGTCAACGAGGCCGCCGAGGTCCGGCTCTCCAAGCTCGCCGCCGTCGGCATCGGCATCGTGGCGATCTACCTCGGCTACGTCTTCGAGAACCAGAACGTCGCCTTCATGGTCGGCCTCGCCTTCTCGGTGGCGGCGAGCTGCAACTTCCCGGTGCTGACCATGTCGATCCTGTGGAAGGGCACCACGACCTGGGGCGCCCTCGTCGGCGGCCTCGTCGGCCTCATCGCGGCGGTCGGCATGGTGGTGCTGTCCAAGGCGGTCTGGGTGACGACCTTCGGCAACCCGGTGGCGATCTTCCCCTACGACAACCCGGCGCTGTTCTCGATGCCGCTGGCCTTCGCGACGATCTATATCGTCTCGAAGCTGGACAAGTCGCGGCGGGCCGAGCGCGAGCGGGCCGCCTTCGAGGCGCAGTTCGTGCGCTCGGAGACCGGCATCGGCGCGGATGGCGCCCACGCGCACTGACGCGCGGCGTCACGCACGGGACCCGACAATGGGGGCGCGGCATCCGCCGCGCCCCTTTTTCGTACCGGCGGCGGCGCGCGGACGACGGGCGATCCGGGGGGAAAAGTCGTCACATCGTGATGTTCATCTTCCTTCCAAACCATCTGCCCATGCAGTGGCACCATCACCTGCGCTAACGTTCGCGGGTTCGAATCTCGGCGAACGGCCGAGCGTTGCCGGCACGTCGTCGTCGAGTCCGGTTCCGCGAAACGAGTGCCGGGACGGACAGGATGGGGAGGACCGTCGCCATGGCCGCTGCAACCACGATCCCGCGGCCGGGAGACGCCGCCCGCCCGATGACAGCCGCCGACAAGCGCGTGATCTTCGCGTCGTCGCTCGGCACGGTGTTCGAGTGGTACGACTTCTACCTCTACGGCGCGCTCGCCACGATCATCGGGGCGCAGTTCTTCTCCGCCTACCCGCCGGCCACGCGGGACATCTTCGCGTTGCTGGCCTTCGCCGCCGGCTTCATCGTCCGCCCGTTCGGCGCCCTGGTGTTCGGCCGCGTCGGCGACCTCGTCGGGCGCAAGTACACCTTCCTGGTCACCATCCTGATCATGGGCCTGTCGACCTTCGTCGTCGGCATCCTGCCCAACGCCGAGACGATCGGCATCGCGGCGCCGATCATCCTGATCGTGTTGCGCCTGGCGCAGGGCCTCGCGCTCGGCGGCGAGTACGGCGGTGCGGCGACCTACGTCGCCGAGCACGCCCCGAACGGACGACGCGGCTTCTACACCAGCTGGATCCAGACCACCGCGACGCTCGGCCTGTTCCTGTCGCTGCTGGTGATCCTCGCGACGCGCTCGTTCACCGGCGAGGAGGCGTTCAAGGTCTGGGGCTGGCGCATCCCGTTCCTGGTCTCGGTGCTGCTGCTCGGCGTCTCGGTCTGGATCCGCCTGCAACTCGCCGAATCGCCTGCCTTCCAGAAGATGAAGGCGGACGGCACCACCTCGAAGGCGCCGCTGACGGAAGCCTTCGGCCGGTGGAAGAACGCGAAGATCGCGCTCATCGCCCTGTTCGGCCTCGTCGCCGGCCAGGGTGTCGTCTGGTACACCGGCCAGTTCTACGCGCTGTTCTTCCTGCAATCGATCCTGAAGGTCGACGGCTACACCGCGAACCTGCTGATCGCCTGGTCGCTCCTGCTCGGCACCGGCTTCTTCGTGTTCTTCGGCGGCCTCTCGGACAGGATCGGTCGCAAGCCGATCATCCTGGCCGGCTGCGCCATCGCGGCGGCGAGCTTCTTCCCGCTGTTCCATGGGCTGACCGCGGTGGCCAACCCCGCCCTGGAGCGGGCGATCGACCAGGTGAAGGTCACGGTGGTGGCCGACCCGAAGGAATGCGGCAACCTGTTCAACCCGGTCGGCACCCGCACGTTCTCGGCGCCCTGCGACCTCGCCCGCGACTTCCTTGCGAAGTCGTCGGTGAAGTACGCCACCGAGGCCGGGCCCGCCGGCCAGCCGACCGTGGTCAAGATCGACGACACCGCCGTGCCGTTCCCGGCCGGAAGCCCGGCGGCGGACTTCGGCAAGGCCGCCACCGCGGCGCTCCAGGCCGCGGGCTACCCGAAGGCGGACGACGCCGGCATCGTCAAGATGAAGAGCCCGTTCGACGTCTTCCGGCCGCAGGTGGCGAGCGTGATCGGGCTGCTCTTCGTCCTCGTCCTGTTCGTGACGATGGTCTACGGGCCGATCGCGGCGATGCTGGTGGAGCTGTTCCCGACCCGCATCCGCTACACCTCGATGTCGCTGCCCTACCACATCGGCAACGGCTGGTTCGGCGGCCTGCTGCCGGCCACCGCCTTCGCCATGGTCGCCCAGACCGGGGACATCTATTACGGCCTCTGGTACCCGATCGTCATCGCGGTCGCGACCGTGATCGTCGGCGTGTTCCTGGTGCCGGAAACCAAGGATCGCGATATCTACGCCGACGCGTGAGCTTTCCTGAGGGCAACACCATGAGGCTCGCTCAGGAAAATTTCGGCGCACCTCGTTATTATAAAGTTATGCGGCTGCAAAATCACGAAGACACAATCGCCTAAGCAGAAAAGTTATTTTGTTATCAAAGACACAAGGTAAAAGCAAGAAAGACACAGTATGAAGACGCCTGTCGAGCGTGTGAATGATGCAACAGCACGAGCGGCAAAACCATGCAAGTTGGGTTTCGCAGTAATATAAGCAACCCCGCCCATTATAAGTGCACATATGAAAAACGTTTCGAGATTTGACAGCAAGTAATCAAACTTTGACCCCGCTAAATTGTTCGCATAGCTTAATGCCAATGAAGTGAAGGTATAGAAAAATACACTCACACTGCTTTCAAGAAATTTGAAATCAATGGGGTGAGTTAGATCTCTGCGCGCGCGGGCAGCGTCTGTGTACTCTGCGGAATAT
>NZ_VRUW01000056.1:0-33099 GCF_008039475.1 Methylobacterium sp. WL12
GGACCGGGATGTTGATCGCGGTGTCGGCGCCGAAGGTGGCGTCGGGCCGGCGGTAGATGAAGGTGTTGATCGCGTAGACGCCCTCGGGCAGCGGCGCGCCGGTGGCCAGGCCGACCTGCTCGCCGGGAATGGTCGTCGTCTGCGCCTGCGCGGTCGAGACGGCCAGGAGGCCCGTGACGGCGGCGAGGCCTGCGACGATCGCGGTGCGTAACGACATGATGGATCTCAAGGTTGGAAGCTCGTGGGCGGCGGCGCGAATCAACGCGGCGGCGGTTGCCCGTTCTGTCTAACCGAGAATGATCGTCTTGCACGCCACGATGAACTCTGTTGAGCACGGTTAATCGCACCCGTTGCATTCACAGCACACGCGAACCCGTTCTTAATGGTTCGTTAACCTGGGGCCGTCGCGCGATGTGCAGGTTGTTGCAGTGCGTGATCTCGCGCGTCGCAACCCACGACGCCGTCTTCGGCCGTGACGCCCCCGATGCCGACCATCTCTACGGTGCGTCTGCGCCAGCCTCGCCGGCGCGCAGCCGATCGGCGACCAGGGCCTGCAGGGTCCACAGGTGCCGGTCGCGGATGCCGAGCGCCTCGCAGGCCTCGACCGTGCGGAACAGGTATTCGGCGCTCGGCCCGAGGTGCCCGCAGGCGGTCGCGATCCGGTCGGCGATCTCGGGCTCGGTGAGGCGGCCGGAATAGCGGTCGCTGTCGCGGTTCACCAGGAAGGTCAGCGCCGAGACGGTGCCGGCCTCCGTCGCCACCGGCAGCCAGCGCGCGACGTAGCCGCGCCCGCGCATCTCGCGGCGCCACACCGGCATCAGCGTCTCGCGCAGGTCGGTGCCGGGCAGCCGGAACGCGACGCCGCGGCAGGCGCCGCCACGGTCGAGCGCCAGAACGAAGCCGGGCCGCTCGGGGGTGCCGCGGAACCGACGCTGCAGCAGGCAGAACCGGCGGTGGAAGCCGCGCACCGTGCCGATCCGGCTCTCGGCGAAATCGAATTCCGGGCGCCACATCAGCGAGCCGTAGGCGAACACCCAGAGGTCGCCGCCGCCGGCGCGCTGCGCGATGATCGCGTCGAGGGCGGGCTTCAGCTCCTCGTCGGTCATCACCTGCAGGGCCGCGGCGTCGTCCGGCACCGGCACCGCGTGGGCCCGGGCGATGAGGTCGAGGGAGAGGGCGAGCGGCGCGTTTCGCATCGGTCCGGGGGAGCAAGGACGGGGCCGGGACAACCCGGCTCGGCCCCCGATGGTGCCGGACTAGGTCCCGGACTTGGTGTTCGACAGCGTGTCCAGCTCCGCGAACGGCTCGGTGCGGTGGCCCTGGCAGACCTCGTCGTCGTCGATCGCCGTCAGCGTGTCGGCCGCCTTGTCCTGGCGGACCACGACCTTCGGGCGCTCGCCCTTGCCGAAGCTGCGACCCTTCATGTGGCTCGACACGCAGTACAGCGTGCGCCCCCCATCCTCGAACGGCCCCGCGATGCGGCTCGACTCGAACCGCACCGGCAGCAGCGAGACCGATCCGAACGCCACCTGCCGAAGGGCGAGCGCGGCGATGCGCTCGCGGACGGGTTTCGCCGACGCGGTCGCGGGGGCGGGCGCCTCGCCGCGCGCCATGCAGCCGGAGAGCGCGAGGGCGACGGCGAGCGTGGCGGCGGCCGCCCGGAGCGGTCGGTCATCGAACGCCGCCGGTCGCTTCCCTCCCCCCTCTGCGGGGGAGGGTGAGCCTCGCGTCAGCGAGGGTCGGGAGAGGGGAGCGCCGTATCCGGAAACGTCGCTCCCCTCTCCCGACTTAGCTCGCGGCCCACCCTCCCCCGCAAAGGGGGGAGGGGGCGCGGCGTGGCGGCCTTGACGGAGCGTGCATAGGCGCAAGCGCCGGAAGGCGGTTTCGGTATTCGATATCCGCAGAAGCACCCCGACCTCCCCACGCCAAGCCTCATTCGATGCTACCGCGGCTTTCAGTCCTAGCAAACGCGAACTCTCACGCCGCGCACGGAAATCCCCTAAGGTGGGGCCATGCAATGGACCGATGACGCGCTGGTGCTCGGCGTGCGCAGGCAGGGCGAGACCGGCGTGGTGCTCGAGGCGATGACCCGCGCGCACGGGCGCCATCTCGGGCTGGTCCACGGCGGGCGCTCGCGCCGGATGCAGCCGGTGCTGCAGCCCGGGAACCTCGTGCGCGCCACCTGGCGTTCGCGGCTCGACGAGGGCCTCGGGGCGTTCGCGGTCGAGCCGCTGGATTCGGCGCTGTCGCGTCTGATCGGATCCGGCCTCGCGCTCTACGGCGTCGGCCACCTCGCGGCGCTGCTGCGGCTGCTACCCGAGCGCGATCCGCATCCCGATCTGTTCGAGGCGGCCCGCGTGCTGATCGCGCACCTGCACGACCGCACGGTGGCGCCGGTGCTGATGGTCCGGTTCGAACTGGCGATCCTGACCGAACTCGGCTTCGGGCTCGATCTCGGCGCCTGCGCCGCCACCGGCGGCAACGACGCCCTGATCTACGTCTCGCCGAAGAGCGGGCGCGCGGTCAGCGCCTCGGCGGGCGAGCCCTATCGCGACCGCCTGCTGGCGCTGCCGGCCTTCCTGCGCGACGGCGGGCGCCTGGAGGGGCCGGACGACGTGCGGAATGGCTTTACCTTGACCGGCTACTTCCTCACGCAGCACATCTGGGGTCCGCGGGCACTGCCGACCCCTGAGGACCGCACACGATTCGTCGCGGCCGGCCTGGATGCCGAGCGCTGATGTTCGTGTTATGTTCCACGTGAAACGTATGAGAACGGAGCCGTGATGGGCCAGCCCTTCGAGCCGCCGACCGGGGACGGCATCGAGAGCGTGGAGCTGAAGTCCGCGCTGGAGGAGCGCTACCTCGCCTACGCGCTCTCCACGATCATGCACCGGGCGCTGCCCGATGCCCGCGACGGGCTGAAGCCGGTGCACCGCCGCATCCTCTACGGCATGAGGCTGCTGCGGCTCGACCCGAACACGGCGCACAAGAAGTGCGCCAAGATCGTCGGCGACGTGATGGGCGACTTCCACCCGCACGGCGACCAGGCGATCTACGACGCGCTGGTGCGGCTGAGCCAGGACTTCGCGCAGCGCTACCCGCTGGTCGACGGGCAGGGCAACTTCGGCAACATCGACGGCGACGGCCCCGCCGCCTACCGCTACACCGAGGCGCGGCTGACCGAAGTCGCACGGCTGATCCTCGACGGGTTCGACGAGGACACGGTCGACTTCCGCCCGTCCTACAACGGCGAGAAGGACGAGCCGTCGGTCCTGCCGGCGGCCTTCCCGAACCTCTTGGCCAACGGCAGCCAGGGCATCGCGGTCGGCATGGCGACGTCGATCCCGCCGCACAACGCGGCGGAGCTGTGCGACGCGGCGCTCTACCTGATCGCCAACCCGGCCGCGACCTCGGCCCAGCTCGTCAGCTTCGTGCAGGGGCCGGACTTCCCCACCGGCGGCATCCTGATCGATTCGGCCGAATCGATCGCCGAGGCCTACCGCACCGGGCGGGGCGCCTTCCGCGTGCGCGCCCGCTGGACCAAGGAGGATCTGGGCCGCGGCACCTGGAACATCGTCGTCACCGAGATCCCCTACGGCATCCCGAAGGCGCGGCTGATCGAGAAGCTCGCCGAGCTGCTGCAGGAGAAGAAGCTGCCGCTGCTCGCCGACGTGCGCGACGAGTCGGCCGAGGACGTGCGCGTGGTGCTGGAACCACGCTCGCGCAGCGTCGACCCGGTGATCCTGATGGAATCGCTGTTCCGGCTGACGGAACTCGAAGCCCGCATCCCGCTCAACATGAACGTGCTGGTCGGCGGCCTCGTGCCCCGGGTGATCGGGCTCGCCGAGGCGTTGCGCGAATGGCTCGACCACCGCCGCGTCGTGCTGCAGCGGCGCTCGCGCAACCGCCTCGGGCAGATCGAGCGCCGGCTCGAGATCCTGAACGGCCTGCTCATCGTCTACCTCGACCTCGACGCGGTGATCCGCATCATCCGCGAGGAGGACGAGCCGAAGGCGGCGCTGATGGCGCATTTCGGGCTCACCGAAGTGCAGGCCAACGCGATCCTCGACACGCGGCTGCGGAGCTTGCGCAAGCTCGAGGAGATGGAGCTGAAGCGCGAGCTCGACACGCTGACGAAGGAGAAGGACGGGCTGGAGGCGCTGCTCGGCTCGGACGCCGCGCAGTGGAAGTCGATCACCCAGCAGGTCCGCCAGGTGAAGAAGACCTTCGGGCCCGACACCAAGCTCGGCGCGCGCCGCACGACTCTGCAGAACCCGCCCGACACCGCCGGCATCGACTTCACCGCGGCGATGGTCGAGCGCGAGCCGATCACCGTCATCGTCTCCGACAAGGGCTGGATCCGGGCGCTGAAGGGCCACGTCGCCGACCTGTCCGGCGTCGCGTTCAAGGGCGACGACCGGATCAAGATCGCCTTCCCGAGCGAGACCACCGCCAAGATCCTGGTGCTGGCCTCGAACGGCAAGGTCTTCACCCTCGACGCCTCGAAGCTGCCGGGCGGACGCGGCTTCGGCGACCCCATCCGCCTGATGGTCGACCTCGACGACGGCACCGAGATCGTCGCGGCCTTGCCCTACCGCCCGGAGACCCGCCTGCTGATCGCGGGCTCGGACGGGCGCGGCTTCCTCGCGCCGGCGGACGCGCTGGTCGCCAACACCCGCAAGGGCAAGGGCATCCTGAGCCTCGACGGCGACGCCAAGGCAGTGGTGCTGGTGCCGGCCGAGGGCGACCACGTCGCGGTGACGAGCTCCGACAAGCTGCTGCTGGTCTTCCCGATCACAGAGCTGACCGAGCTCGTCCGCGGCAAGGGCGTGCGCCTGCAGCGCTGCCGCCAATCGAGCCTGGTCGACGCCTGCGTCTTCCCCCTCGCCGAGGGCCTGCCCTGGCGCGACGGTTCACCCGAGGGCCGCCTCGCCCAGCACAGCGTGCTGGAGAAGTGGACGGGCCACCGCACGGATGCCGGGACGCTGATGACGCGGAGTTTCCCGAAGTTCGAGCGGTTCGGGAAGTAGGGCGAAACATCGGATGCCGCTCGGCGGCGGCTTTCCCTGACCGGCCACGTCCATCCCCTCGCCCCGCTGGCGGGGAGAGGGCTTCGGCGACCTCGTCGTCGCCGAAGCGAGGCGGCAGCCGAAGGTGAGGGGGGGCCGAAGCAGCCTCGTCCTGAGCCGCCCCCTCACCGTCGCTCCGGCTACGCCTCTCGCCTCCCGGCTGCACGACGGGGTGCAGCCGGGCCTCTCCCCGCGCGCGGGGAGAGGGGAACCCGCGGCTCAAGCCTTCACCGGTTCGACCCCTTCTCGAGCGAGCAATGCGCGCTTGCGGTCGATGCCCCAGCGGTAGCCGGAAAGGGCGCCGTCGGCGCGGACCACCCGGTGGCAGGGGATCGCGACCGCGAGCGCGTTGGCGCCGCAGGCGCGGGCGACCGCCCGCACCGCCGCCGGCGTGCCGATGCGCGCCGCGATCTCGGCATAGCTCGCGGTGGTCCCCGCCGGGATGGTTCGCAACGCCTCCCAGACCCGCTGCTGGAAGGCGGTGCCGCCGATGTCCAGGGGCAGGGAGACCGGGCGGGACGGTGTTTCGACCAGGCCGACCACCTGCGCGACCAGCGCCGCGAAGCCCTCATCGCCGCCCGCGAGCGCCGCGTTCGGGAAGCGGTCTTCCAGGTCGCGCAGCAACGCGTCCGGTTCGTCGCCGAGCAGGATCGCGCAGACGCCGCGGGTCGTCGCCGCGACGAGGACCGCGCCGAGGCTGCACGCCGCGACCGCGAAGCGGATCGTCTCGCCGGCTCCACCCTTGCGGTAGGCGGCCGGCGTCATGCCGAGGCGTGCCCCGGCGTAGAACCGGCTCGCGGCGCCGTAGCCCGCCTCGTACAGGGCTTCCGTGACGCTGGCCGCGCCTGGCAAGGCTTTGGCGACACGCTCGGCGCGACGGGCCGAACCGTAGGCCCGCGGCGTGACGCCGATGGCCGCCTTGAACACGCGGTGGAAGTGGAACGGACTCATCCCGGCGGCGTGGGCGAGGTCGTCGAGGGTGGGCGCGGTCTCGGACTCGTCGATCAGACGGCAGGCGCGGGCGACGGCCTCCGCGCGGCGGGTCTCGCGCGACGCCTCGTCAGGCCGGCAGCGCCGGCACGGGCGGAAACCCGCCGCCTCGGCTGCCTCGCAGGTGGCGTGGAAGGCGACGTTTCGGGGAAGCGCCGCGCGCGACGGGCAGCTCGGGCGGCAATACACGCCAGTGCTGCGCACGGAGTAGACGAAGCGGCCGTCGAACGCGCCGTCGCGGGCGGCCACCGCGGCATGGCGAGCGGCATCCGACAGGTCTGCGGGGGACACGGTTCCCAACGTCGGCATCGCGACCTCTCGGGTGGTGGGTGCCGGATCGGCCCCCTGTGCGTCCCTTGGAATGGCGCGTCTCGGTGTTCCCGGCATCCCGTCCCTTGCTCTCGAATCCCGCGGCGGCATCCGCCACCCAGAGATGCATCGCCGCGTAGGCGCGATAGGGTCGCCACGCCTCCGCCCGCCGAAGAAGCTCGGCAGGATCCGGGCGCCCGGCGCCGACATCGAGCGCCCGCATCAGGCCGACGTCGCCGCCGGGTAGGGCGTCCGCCGCGCGTAGGACGCGCATGGCGATGAACCGCGCCGCCCACGGCCCGATGCCGTGGATCGCGGTGAGGCGGCGGACCGCTATGGCGAGGTCCTGTCCCGGCGCGAACAGGTCCGGCTCGGCGAGGCTGGATTCGGCGAGCGCCCGGATCGCGGCGCGCCGCGCGCGTGGCATGTCGAGCATCTTCGCGACATCCGCCGCGGCGACGGCCTCCGGGGTGGGGAACAGATGGCTCAGCCCCAGGCCGGCGGCCGACCCGAACGGCATCCCGCCTTCGTCGGCGTTCCGGCCGGCGAAGTCGTGGCGCGTCGGCGTCATCCGCGACGCGGATCAGCCGGCCGCCCGCCGCAGCGGCTCGGCGTCGCGACCGGGCAGCCAGCGCGCGATGGTGTCGTAGAGGACCGCGCGGTCGAACGGCTTGCCGACGTGGTCGTCCATGCCGGCCTCGCGGAACTGGCGCACCTCGGCGGGCAGGACGTTGGCGGTCATCGCGATCACCGGCACGTTCGCGCAAGCGCCCTTCAGGCGGCGGATCATCCGCGTCGCGGTGATGCCGTCCATGCCCGGCATCTGGACGTCCATCAGCACGAGGTCGAAGGCGCCGTCCTCCACCGCCATCACGGCGGTGGCGCCGTCGGCGACCACCTCGACGGTGTGGCCGGCGGCCTCGAGCACAAGGCGCGCAAGCTCCTGGTTGATCTCGACGTCCTCGACGAGGAGGATGCGCCCGGTCGCCTGGGGCGCGGCGACGGGCTGCGCGGCGATGGCGGCGGCGACGTCGGCGGCGCGGGGAAGCGTCACCGTGAACCAGAAGGTCGAGCCCTCGCCGTCGTCGGAGGCCACGCCGATCGTGCCGCCCATCAGCTCGACGAGGCGGCGGCTGATCGCGAGGCCGAGCCCGGTCCCGCCGAAGTCGCGGCCGACCGAGTTGTCCACCTGCGAGAAGCGTTCGAACAGCCGGTGCTGCTTGGCCAGCGGGATGCCGATGCCGGTGTCGGTCACGCTGAAGCGGACGGTCTCGCCTGCATCCGTGGTGCCGGCATGGCGCACCGCCAGGGTGACGCTGCCGCGCCGCGTGAACTTCACCGCGTTGTTGAGGAGGTTGAGCAGGATCTGGCGCAGGCGCGCCTCGTCGCCCAAAAGGCTCCGCGGCAGGTCGGGATCGATCCGGGCGATCACGGACAGGCCCTTGGCGGCGGCCAGCCCCCGCACGATCGAGAGCCCGTTGTCGGCGAGCGCCGCCGGAGCGAAGGCGCGGTGTTCCAGGTCGATCGCCCCCGCCTCGACCTTCGAGAAGTCGAGGATGTCGTTGACGACGGTCAGCAGGGCCGAACCCGAGGAGCGCGCCAGCTCGGCGTGGCGCCGCAGGTCCGGCGCCAGCCGCTCGGCGCGGGCCAGCAGGTCGGTGAAGCCGATCACCGCGTTCAGCGGCGTGCGGATCTCGTGGGACATCGCGGCGAGGAAGTCGGTCTTGGCCAGGCTCGCGCGCTCGGCCTCCAGGCGCGCCGCCTCGGCTGCGGTCTTGGCCGCCTGCAACGCCAGCTCGGCGTTCTTCCGCTCGGTGGCGTCGAGGTTGAGGCCGATCACCCGCACGGCGCGGCCCGATGGATCGTAGTAGGCGCGACCGAAGCATTGCAGCCAGCGCACGACGCCGTCCTCGCCCGCGACCCGGACCTCGGTGACGAAGGTGCGGCGCGACGTGATCGCCTGCGAGGCGACCGAGAAGGCGTTCTCCCGGTCCTCCTCCACCATCAGGGCCTTCCATGCCTCGATCGACAGGTGCAGGGGTTGCGTCGTCGACACACCGTGCAGCCGCGCGCTCTCGGGCGAGAGCATGACGGTGCCGGCCACGAGGTCGAGATCCCACGAGCCGGCCTCGGCCGCGTCCTGGGCCAGCCGCAGCAGGTCGCTGGTCTCCTCCAGGGAACGCCGCGCCGCGATGATCTCGTCGATGTCCAATGCCGTGCCGAGCCAGCCGACGACCGCACCCGCCTCGCGGATCGGCATCATCACGATCTTGTGCCAGCGGTAGGCGCCGTCGTGCCGGCGCAGACGGCCCTCGACCTCGTGGCCGCGCTCCTCTCGAATGGCGGCGGCGCAGGCCGCGTCCATGCGCGCGGCGTCGTCCGGGTGGTTGGCGGCGCGCCTCTCCGCCAAGCCGGTGCCGATCGAACCGTAATACGCCTCGAAGCGCTGGTTGACGTAGGCCGCCCGGCCGTCCTCGGCCCGCATGATCCAGACGAGCTGCGGCAGCGTGTCGGCGAGCGCCCGGTAGCGCGCCTCGCTCGCTCGCAGGGCGTCCTCGGCCTGGTGGCGCGCATCGATGTCGCGCACCGAGGCGACGAAGCCGGCCGGCTGCCCGGCGGCGTCGCGCACGAGGCGCCACGAGCCCTCGACCCAGAGGTAGGCGCCGTCGCTCCGGCGCAGGCGATAGCTCGCGACCGCGGTCTCGGCCTCGCCCCGCGAGAGGCGGCCGACCATGGCGGTGAGGGTCGCCACGTCGTCCGGGTGGGCGTCGTCCTCGGGACGGGTGCCGACCATGTCCTGCGGCGACCGGCCGAGCAGGGCGTGCGAGGCCGGCGACGCGTAGATCCGCCGGCCGTCGCGATCGACCTGGACGATCATGTCGCTGGCGTTGTCGGCGAGCAGCCGGTAGCGCGCCTCGCTGCGGGCGATCGCCTCCTCGGCGCGGCGCAGGTGGGTGATGTCGCGCACGCTGACGAAGACGCGGGCGACGCTGGTGCCGCCGGCCTCGCGCAGGGGCACGAGGATCACCTCGAAGCGATGGGTTCCGTCGCCGTGGACCCGTTCCTCCGCGCGCCGCAACGGTTCGCCGGAGCGGATGACGCCCTCGATGTCGGCCCGCACGATCGCCGCGGTCCCGGGCGGCATCACGTCCTCGGGGACCTTGCCGCGGACCTCCTCGGGCAAGCGCCCGATCAACGCCGCGGCGCTCGGGTTCAGGGTTTCGAGGGCGAAGCTGCCGTCGGCCGCGACGGCGTGGACGAACAGGTGGTCGGTGGCGTTCTCGAACACGCCGCGGAACAGGGTCTCGGCTTGGCCGAGCGCACGGTGGGTCTCGACCAGCAGCCTTTCGCGCCGGCGCCGGCGTTCGAGTTCGATGAGCAGAAAGAGGCATCCGAGCAGGATGACCGCGCTCGCGGCCACGCCGACCGCCAGCGCGTTGCGCCGCTCGGTGACGAGCGGCGCGAGCACCACGTCCACCGACTTGCCGACCGTGACGACGAGCGGCAGGTTCTCTGTGGTGCGATAGCCGAAGATCCGCGGGCGCCCGTCGAGGCCGCTCGCGATCTCGTAGACTCCCGCGGGTGCATCCGCGAGCCTCGCGAACAGGCCCCTGCCGTCCGGGCGCAGCGTCAGGTCGCGCTCGTACATGCCGGCCATCGCCGGCTCGCGGATGCGGACGTAGCCGTCGCGCCCGAACAACCCGACGACGGAATCCGCGCCGACATCGAGCGCCTTGAAGCGGCGGGCGAGGTAGTCCGGGTCGACGGCCACCATCAGGACGCCGCCGAAGCTGCCGTCGGGGCGGGTCAGGCGGCGGGCGAGGTTGAACGTGAACGTGTCCATCAGCCGGCCGCGGATCGTGCGCCCGACATAGAGGCCGGCATCGGGGTTGTCCGCCAGCGCCCGGAAGTAGGGCCGGTCCGCCACGTTGGTCTTGCTGAGGGCGGAGGGCACCGCGTCGCGGGTGGCCACGAGGTCGCCGTTCTCGTCGAAGATCGCGATCTGGCGCGCGCTCTCGGCGAGCATCGTCGCGCGCTTCGACCAGGTGGCGAAGTCGAAGGCCTTGGGGTCGTCGGCGTAGTCGGCCTCGATCAGGCGCATCACCTGGTCGACGCCCTCGATCAGGCGCGACACCTGCTCGGCGAGCGCGATCGACAGGTTCAGCACATCGCGCCGCGCCTGGACCACCTCGCCCGCGCGGCGCTGGTCGAGGTGGAACAGCAGGCCGAGCCAGACGAGGGCGAGGAACACGAGGCCGCCGGCGGCCACCAGCGCCTGCGGCAGGCGCCCGGCGAGGCGGCTCGGCGACGGATCGGCCGCCCGGCGTCCCGTCATCTCAGACGTTCCCAACATCATTTCGCCCGTTCCGAGGCCTGGTCCGCGGAACCGTGGCATACCGATCGTGACGAAACTGAATACGCGGCGCGCGGTCTCAGTGCGTCTGCGCGGCGTCTTCCAGCGCGCGCACGGTCTCGTCGCGGAGCGCGCGGATCTCGGCGAGCGCCGGCGCGAGGTCGCCGCCGCCCTTGGCCTGCGCCTCGAGGGTGCGGCAGGCGTCGGAGAGCCGCTCGCACCCGAGCATGCCGGACATCGAGATCAGGGTGTGCGCTTCGCGCGCGACCGAACCGGGCTCGCGGCTGTCCTTCGGGAAGGCGGTGCGCAAGCTGTCGGTGAAACGGACGAGCAGCCGCTGAAGCTTCTCGGCGCCGATCACGCCGCCGAGGTCGTCGAGGACCGGGCGGCTGAGCAGGGGCAGTGTCACGGGCGCGCTCCGGGCGTCTCGGCGTTCAGGCGTCGTCTTCGCGGGCGACGCGCGCTTTACGTCGGCGCAGAGGGTGAAGTTTCCCTCACCGATCCATCGCAGGCGTCGCGGGCGCAATCCGTCAGAGCAACGTACCGCGCAGGATCAGCAGCGCCACCGAGAAATAGATCACCAGGCCGGTCACATCGACCAACGTGGCCACGAAGGGCGCCGAGGCGGTCGCCGGATCGAACCCGAGCCGCTGCAGCAGGAACGGCAGCATCGAACCCGAGAGGGAGCCGAAGGTGACGATGCCGACCAGCGCCCCGCCGACGGTGGCCGCCACCAGCGGCCAGTGCTCGCCGTAATCGTACAGGCCGGTCTTCTGCCAGATCGCGATGCGGACGACGGCGATCACGCCGAGGATGGCGCCGAGCACGAGGCCGGTGGGCAACTCCCGCAAGGCCACCCGCCACCAGTCGCGCAAGGAGATCTGATGCAGGGCCAGCGCCCGGATCAGCAGCGAGGTCGCCTGGCTGCCGGAATTGCCGCCCGAGCTCATGATGAGCGGGATGAACAGCGTCAGGACGATCGCCTTCTCCAGCTCGCCCTCGAAGCCCTGCATGGCGGAGGCCGTCAGCATCTCCGACAGGAACAGGGCGCAGAGCCAGCCGGCGCGCTTCCGGATCATCGTCATGAAGCCGATGTCCATGTAGGGCTCGGGCAGAGCCTCCATGCCGCCGAAGCGTTGCACGTCCTGGGTCTGCTTCTCGACCATGGCGTCGATCATGTCGTCGACGGTGACGATGCCGATCAGATGGCCGACGGCGTCGACCACCGGCAGGGCGAGGAGGTCGTATTTCGAGATCAGCCGGGCCGCCTCCTCGCGGCTCGCCGTCGGCGACACCGCGAGCGGCCGCCGGCCGGCGGCGACCGAGAGCACGTTGTCGTCGGGGTTGCCCGAGATCAGCCGGCGCAGAGGCACGGCCTTGGTCAGCGCCCGGGTGCGCGGGTCGAGCACGAAGATCGCGTAGATGGTCTCGCGAGTCTTCTCGACGCTGCGGACGTGGTCGAGGGTCTGCGCCACCGTCCAGGTGCCGGGCACGGTGACGAACTCGGTGGTCATCAGCGATCCGACCGTCTCCTCGCCGTAGGCGCTGAGCCGGTCCACGGCGCCGCGGGTCTCGGCGTCGAGGCGCGCCCGCAGGTCCGAGCGCCCGGGCTCCTCGATCTCGCGGAACACGTCGGTGACCCGGTCTGCCGACATGCCCGACAGGAAGGTCGCCACCCGGTCGCGCGGGAGCATCTCGATGATGTCGGCGGCGTCGTCGAGCTCGGGCTGATCGAGCACCTCGATCGCCCGGTCGTGCGGCAGGCCGAGCAGGATCGCGGCTGCGACCTCGGGGGCCTCGGCGTTCAGCGCCTCGACGATGTCGGGCGCGCGCTCGTCCGAGAGGCGGGCGGCCAGGACGGAGGGGTCGACGCGCGGATCGATCGGCGCGACCGCGTCCGGGACCGGCGGACGGGAAACCTGTTGAACCATGGGCCTCGCCTCGCGGGCTCGGCGGCGCGCCCTACGGCACCGGCCGCGACCTGCGGCGCGGCGGAGCCCGGCGCGGGCCCCTCAGGACCTCAGGCGGGATCGCGACGTGCGGCCGGGCACGGCTCGGACGATCGGTCTGGCGTGTCGCTGGGCATCGGGATCTTCGTGGGAAGGGCGCATGCGGTCACCGAAGCCCGGCTCACCGCGCGCCAGCCTGTGCGCCCGGCGCCGCGACCCGTCAAGCGAAAGGATGGCGGCGTCGGATCGGGGGGCGACGGGGTTCGGCCGCCCGGGCTGGCGATCGTGGGCGATCGGCACCATATGTCTGATCAGGCACGCAATTTTGGCTCGAACAGGGTGAAGGCGCACCGGATCGGCAGGTCGGGCTTCGATCTTATGAGAAATATAAGTGTAGCGCCCGCTTGTATTGCGCCCAAGGTATCGCCTATCTTCCGGTCATCGAAGTTCACGAGGAGAAACGCCATGGCCTGGTCCGCCCCCATCGTTCAGGAAGTCTGCGTCGGCATGGAAGTCACCAGCTACGAGTCGGCCGAGATCGACACCTTCAACTGAGCACCGGTCTGCTGCGAACGCGGCCGGTCGACGGAACGCCGCTCCCTCGGGGGCGGCGTTTTTCGTTTGCGTCGCGCAAAAACGAAAAAGCCGGCCGTCCCTCGCGGGCGGCCGGCTTCGTCGTCCTCGGTGTCGGCAAGTTTCAGAGGCGGTAGCGGATCTGGTCGGTCCAGAACCGCTCCAGGCGACCGAGCGCGACGTTGAGCCGGCCGAAGTCGTCGTCCGAGATGCCGCCGATCGGCTGGATGGTGCGGGCGTGCTTGTCGTAGAGGCCCTGGATGATGTCGTGGACCATGCGGCCCTTGTCGGTGAGGCTGATGCGCACCGAGCGGCGGTCGGTCTTCGACCGGGCGTGGTGGAGGTAGCCGGCCTCGACGAGCTTCTTGACGTTGTAGGAGACGTTCGAGCCGAGATAGTAGCCCTTGGTGCGCAGCTCGCTCGCGGTGAGCTCCTTGTCGCCGATGTTGTAGAGCAGCAGCGCCTGGACGCTGTTGACGTCCTCGCGGCCGCGACGCTCGAACTCGTCCTTGATCACGTCGAGCAGGCGGCGATGCAGGCGCTCGACGAGGTGGAGCGCCTCGAGATACGAGCCGGTCACGACCCCGGTCTCGGGGGCGGCGGTGGTCTCCGAGATCTTGACGGCCTGGGACTTCATCGTGTGCCTCATCCGGTGGTTCTGCCGGAACATCTGCTGTCCGGCGCCGCTCATGGGGTGAACCTAGGCGGCGGAGATGAAAGGCGCTCTAAGAGACACGATGAATTCGCGATTTACTTCTGTCGGTAAATGCAAAGTGAAGCGATCCGAATAACCTCTCGTTTACCGCGCCTCCTGCGCCGCAAGCCAAGAGAATACGAAGTAGATCACTACGATACTGGACTCGGCCAAGACCAGCGCCAGCGGCGTCTGCAGAAGCTGCGGTGTGAGGACGGCGAGCGTCAGCATCGAGGTCACCGCCAGCAGCCAGACGACGCCGCCCCAGGCGCTGGTGAGCCACAGGCCGATCGCGGCGTTGGCGTCGATCACCGCGAAGTAGATCAGCGCCGCCTGCCGGCCGAACGGCTCCAGCGCGAACGGGCGATGCCCCGGCACCACGTCGAGGATCGTCGCGAACGAGAACACGCTCTTGGCGAGCCAGGCCAGCGCGGTCAGGCGCATGAACCAGACCAGCACCGTGTCCCAGGTGCTCTTGGGCGCGGCCGCGCGCCGCTCGATGCGGTCGCCCGGCGCGTCGCCGACCGCGCTGCCGCGGGTGATCCGTCCGACCTTGCGCATTAGGAGAACCGCGGCTCCGGCCGCTCAGTCGGGCCGAAGGCGGCGCGCACCGCGTCGCGGTCGACCGCCTCCAGGGTCGCCGGCCGCCAATCCGGTCGTCCGTCCTTGTCGATCAGCACCGCGCGCACGCCCTCGAAGAAGTCGTGGCCGCGCATCAGACGGGTGACGAGGCGGTATTCGGTGAGCACGGCCGCGGGAAAGTCGAGCGCGGGCCCGCGGGCCATCTGCTCGCGGGCGATGCACAGGCTCGTCGGGCAGCGGGTGCGGATCAGCGCCGCGGTCTCGGCGGCGAAGGTCGAGCCGGCCGACGCCGCGACGTCGAGGCGGCCGAGGATGTCGGCCACGTCGTCGGCGGCGAACGCGTCGTCGATCAGGCTGCGCTCGGCCACGAGCGGACCGGTCGGGGGAAGCGGGGCGCCGGTCCCGATCGCGTCGGCGACCGGTCCGCCGTCGGACAGCCGGTCGAGGATCGCCTCGAAGCCCTGCGCCGGGGCGTAGGCGGTGGCGAGGCCGATCGCGAGGGCGTCGCCGGGACCGACCCGGCTGCCGGTGAGGGCGAGATAGGTACCGATCCGTCCCGGAAGCCGGGGCAGGGCGTAGGTCATGCCCACGTCCGGAAACAGGCCGATGCCGACCTCCGGCATGGCGAAGACGTAGCTCTCGCAAGCCACGCGGTGCGCCCCGTGCAGGGAGATGCCGACGCCGCCCCCCATCACCACGCCCTCGATCAGCGCGACGACCGGCTTCTCGTAGCGCTGCATGCGCGCGACGAGGCGGTACTCGGCCTGCCAGAACGCGAACACGTCGTCGAACCGCCCGGCCTTGCCGCAGGCGGAGATGTGGCGGATGTCGCCGCCGGCGCAGAAGGCCCGGCCGCCCGCGCCACGGATCGCCACGCGGGTGACGCCGGCATCCGCCGCCCAGGCGTCGAGCTGCGCGTGCAACGCGTCGATCATCCCGAGGGAGAGCGCGTTCAGGGCCTTCGGCCGGTCGAGGGTGACGAGGCCGAGCGCGCCCCGCCGCTCGAACCGGATCTCGTCGTTGGCCGCTTCGGCTCCGCTCACGATGTGCCCGCTCCGTTCCCGTCCACGCGATCGTTGCGCGGTTAGAGGCCGACCGGGCGCTCGCGTCAACGCGCCGGGCTTCGCCGGCTCGGGCACTTGTGCTAGGCCGCGCCACCCGCGAACCGATCACAGCGAACGCGATCCCATGTCCCGCGAACATCCGTCCGACGACACGCCCCGGCCGCGCCCCCTCGCCGTGGAGACCGCGCGCGAGGATTCCCGCGCCGCCGGCCTGAAGATCACCCAGCGCCCGCGGCGCAACCGCAAGGCCGACTGGTCGCGGCGCCTCGTGCGCGAGCATACGCTGACAGTCGACGACCTGATCTGGCCGATGTTCGTGATCGAGGGCACCGGGCGGCGCGAGCCGATCGCCTCCATGCCCGGCGTCGAGCGCCTGAGCGTCGACGAGATCGTGCGCGACGCCGAGCGCGCCGCGCGCCTCGGCATCCCGGCGGTCTCGTTCTTCCCCTACACGGAGGTGAGCTTGCGCGATCCGACCGGCTCCGAGGCCCTGAACCCGGACAACCTCGTGTGCCGGGCGGTGCGCGCGGTGAAGAAGGCGGTGCCGCAGGTCGGCATCATGACCGACGTGGCGCTCGATCCCTACACCAGCCACGGCCATGACGGCCTGCTCGCGGACGGGGCGATCCTCAACGACGAGACCGTGGCGCTCCTCGTCGAGCAGAGCCTGATCCAGGCCGAGGCCGGCACCGACATCATCGCGCCCTCCGACATGATGGACGGGCGCGTCGGCGCGATCCGCGCCGGGCTCGACAAGGCCGGCTACCTCGACGTGCAGATCATGGCCTACGCCGCCAAGTACGCCAGCGCCTTCTACGGCCCGTTCCGCGACGCCATCGGCACGCAGGCGGCGCTGGTCGGCGACAAGCGCACCTACCAGATGGACCCCGGCAACGGCCTCGAGGCCCTGCGCGAGGTCGCGCTCGACCTGGAGGAGGGCGCCGATTCGGTGATGGTGAAGCCGGGCCTGCCCTATCTCGACATCATCCGCCGGGTGAAGGACGAATTCGGCGTCCCGACCTTCGCCTACCAGGTGTCGGGCGAGTACGCGATGATCGAGGCGGCCAGCCGCAACGGCTGGCTCGACGGCGACCGCGCCATGGTCGAGAGCCTGCTCGCCTTCAAGCGCGCCGGGGCCGACGGCGTGCTGACCTACTACGCCCCCCGCGTCGCCGAGCGTCTGCGCGCCGGGGCGTGAGGCGCCGGCTCCTTGCCGCCGGCGTGCTCCTCGGCTTCCTGGGAGGCCTGGTCGCCTGCGAGAGCGCAGTGCAGCGGCAGCGCCTCGACACCTGCCGCCGCGCGGTGCCGGCGCTGGTGCCGGACGAGACGGCGGTGCGCATCCTGCGGGCCGGCACCGGCTCGGCCCCCGACAGCGTCCGCGTCGACTACGTGCTGGGCAACCAGCCCCACTTCGCCCTGTGCCGCTTCAACGCCGGCGCAGTGCTCGAGGGCGTCTCCACCGATCGCAAGGCGCTGTCCGAGTCCTCCCTCTACCTGCTCAAGCGCTACTATCTCGACAGCCCGGACGCTCAGGAGCCGAAGCCGAAGGCGCCATGACGGCGCGCGAGCGCCCCGGCCTTGAGGGGGGCTCGGGCACTTCCCATGTGACGGACCAGCGACGTCACGCGAGACCACCGCCATGCTGAACCCCCGTCCCGAATACGCCCGCCCGTTCGATGCGCCCGGCTACCTCCCGCCGGTGGCGATGCCGGCCGTCCGCGCCAGCCTCGGCGGGCGCACGGTCGCCTACATGCTCGACATCCTGTTCATCCTCGGCTTCACCGCCCTGCTGTCGGTCGCGATCGCCTTCGTCGGCGTGGTCACCTTCGGCCTGGGCTGGGCCCTGTTCGCGATCCTGCCGGCCAGCGGCGTGATCTACAGCGCGATCACCGTCGGCGGGTCGCGCCAGAGCACGCTCGGCATGCGGATGATGGGCCTGCGCGTCGTCGCGCCCGAGAGCGGGCGGCCGGTGGACATCCTCACCGCCGCCGTGCACGCGCTGCTGTTCTACGTGGCGGTCTCGACCTTCCTGCTGTGGTTCCTCGACCTCGCCTTCGGGCTCGTCCGCGCTGACCGGCGCCTCGGCCACGACGTGCTCCTCGGCCTCGCGGTCGTCCGCGCCGGCTAATACCAAGTTTCATGGGTAGGAACCCATGAGGTCCGGCGGATTGCCGCCGCCCCGCAGTCGCGGGGGCCGGACCTCGATGAGTCGGGCTCATCGCGGTCTGGTATAAGCCGCGAACCTCCGCCGCGGCGTCGCCTTCCCCGGCGGCGGCCCCGGCGAAAATGTCGCCGCGGGATTGCCGGCAACCCATTGAGCGCGGCCGCGGCCGCGTTACACTGCGGATCGCGGCCCGGCGCAGGAACCCGTGGCGAGAGGGCAGCGCGAAGCGTGACGAGCCATCCGCGCGACACACCGCAATTCTACCTGACGGCGCCGTCGACCTGCCCTTACCTGCCGGGCCAGGAGGAGCGAAAGGTGTTCACGCACCTCGTCGGACGACGCGCCCGCGACCTCAACGAGATCCTGACGCAGGGCGGCTTCCGCCGCTCGCAGACCATCGCCTACCGCCCCGCCTGCGAGACCTGCCGAGCCTGCGTCTCGGTGCGCGTGGTCGTCGCCGACTTCGCGCCCGGCGGCAGCCAGCGCCGCATCCTCTCCCGCAACGCCGACCTCGTCGGCACGGCGGAGCCGAACCGCCCGGCCTCGGAGCAGTACGCCCTGTTCCGCCGCTACCTCGACGCCCGCCACGGCGACGGCGGCATGGTCGACATGACGGTGCTCGACTACGCGATGATGATCGAGGACAGCCACGTCGACACCCACCTCGTGGCCTATCGCCGCCGCGGGCCGGACACGGCGATCCACGGCCGCGGCGTCGGCGGGCTGGTGGCGTTGTGCCTCACCGACGTGCTCTCCGACGGCCTGTCGATGGTCTACTCGTTCTACGACCCCGCGGAGGCGCACCGGAGCCTCGGCACCTACATGATCCTCGACCACATTCGCCGCGCCCGCGAGATGGGTCTGCCGTACCTCTACCTCGGCTACTGGGTCGAGGGCTCGCGCAAGATGGACTACAAGGCGCGGTTCCTGCCGCAGGAACGGCTGATGCCGCAGGGCTGGGTGCGGGCGGAGTAGGCGGCCGTTTCGGACGTCGAGGGCTGCTCGGGCGGTGCGCCTTCGCGCAGTCCGAAAATCCGGGCGGCGTCGGCCGCCGCCCGGGATGTCGTGACGACGCCTTCAGGCGGCGCGGACGGTCCGCAGGAACCGATCGACCTCGCTCCCGAGGTGCTCGGATTGGCGCGACAGCTCGGAGGCCGCCGACAGCACCTCGTTTGCGGCAGCGCCGGTTTCCTCTGAGGCCTGCGCCACGCCGGCGATGTTGCTGGTCACCTCGGTGGTCCCGGTCGAGGCCTGGGCGACGTTGCGGACGATCTCCTGGGTCGCCGCGCCCTGCTGCTCGACGGAGGCGGTGATCGAGGCGGCGACCTCGTTGATCTCGCGGATGCGCGCCGCGATCGAGCCGATGGCGGTGACGGCCTGGCCCGTCACCCCTTGGATCTGGCCGATCTGGGTGCCGATCTCCTCCGTGGCCCGGGCCGTCTGGCCGGCCAGCTCCTTGACCTCGCTCGCGACGACCGCGAACCCGCGGCCGGCCTCGCCGGCCCGCGCCGCCTCGATCGTGGCGTTGAGCGCCAGGAGGTTGGTCTGGCTGGCGATGTTGGAGATCAGGCCGACCATGTCTCCGATCCGGGCGGAGGCCTGGCTCAGGGCCTCCACCAGATGCAGCGTCTGGTCGGCCTCGCCCACCGCCGTCCGGGCAAGGTCGGACGAGCCGGCGACCTGCCGGCTGATCTCCTGGACCGAGGAGCCGAGCTCCTCTGCGGCCGCGGCCACCGTGTGGACGTTGGCGGCGGCCTCCTCCGCGGCGGCGGCCACGGTGATGGACTGGTTCGCGGTCTCGGTCGCGGTCGCCGTCATGGTCTGGGCGGTGGCCTGCAGCTCGGTCGCGGAAGACGAGACCATGCCGATGATGCCGCCGACCGCCTGCTCGAAGCCGTCGGCGAGGGCGAACATCGTCCGCTTGCGCTCGGCGCCGGCGGCTTCGTCGGCGATGCGCTTGATTTCGGCCTGCTCGGAGGCCTTCTGCGCCACCATCGCCTTGATGCCCTCCACCGCACGGCCGACGGCGCCGATCTCGTCGCCGCGGTCGGCCGCCCGGATCGTGGCGTCGACGTCGCCCTTGGCCATGCCCTGGAGAACGTTCACCAAGGACCCCAGAGGCCGGGTGATGCCGAATACGACGATGGTGCAGGCGAGCGCGAGGGTGCCGAGCAAGCCCGCCGCCGTCGCGGTGATCAGCGTGGCGCTGGCGCTTGCGGCGGAGGCCTCGGCGTTGTCGCGAGCCTTGCGGAGCTCGTTCGTCAGCAGCTCGACCCGCGGCTGGACCATGTCGCGGACCTTCATGCGGAGTACCACCCCCTCCCGAAGGAGCATCGCGCTGGCCGCGTCGCCCGCATTCTTGAGGCCGAGGACGTTGGATTGGTCCGTCACCGCGAAGAACTCGGTCAAAGTGTCGGCCAGCTTCTGGTTCGCCGCCTTGCGCTCGGGCGTGTCGGACATCGCGATGAGCTTCGCGGCGAGGTCGAGGCTGGTCTTCACGGCGTCGTCGTAGCGCGCCTTGTAGGCGGACTTCTCCTCCTGACGGGTCTCGATGATGATGTTCCGAGCCTGGACGGAGGCCTCGTTCAAAGCGATCCGGATGCTCAGGATGCTTTCGAGGCGCGCCGCCTGGACGTCGACCAGGCTTCGCGTCTGCCGCGCCGAGTCGAGGAGGATCGTCCGGGCGTAGAGGCCGATGCCGAGCGTGACCAGGGCGATCAGGAAGAAGGGGATTGCGACTTTGAAGATGATCTTCATGTCGGCCAGATGGCGCATGATTGTATTCCGATAGGCGCGCGGGGTGCGATGACAGGATGCCCGATTTTGGGTTTACAATCTGTCACTGTACAACCAGTGCGAAGCCCTGCCTCCGCACTTGCACGCCGCTCGGGATCCTGCGCCCGCGCCGGGTCGGGTCGGGTCGGGTCAGGACGGGAGACGCCCCGCCGGCCCCGCCCCGAAGCGCGCGCCGTCCATCAGAACCGTGCGACCACCTGTGCACGGATGGTGCGCGGCGCGCCGGGCGAGATGTTGTTGTTGTTGTCGGCGGTGGCGATGTAGCGCCGGTCGAACAGGTTCTCGATGTTCACCTGCGCCCGCACGAACTCGTTCACCTGGTAGAACAGCCCCAGGTCGATGCGGGTGTAGCCAGGCAGGCGGACGGTGTTGTCCGACGCGGCGAAGGTGTGGGTGTAGTTGAGCACGCCGACGCCGACCGAGAACTGCTTCGTCACTTCGAACTTGTTCCATAGGGTGAAGGCGTTGATCGGCACCAGGCCGACGGTGTTGCCCTTGACGATCGTCGCCGAGGTGGCGCTGTCGATGCGGGCGTCGGTCAGCGCGTAGCCGCCCGCGACCTGCCACCAGTCGGTGACGTAGCCGTTGGCGCCGATCTCCAGGCCCTGGGTGTTGGTCTTGCCCGAGAGGATGAAGAAGCCCGGGTTGTTCGGGTCGGCCAGGCGCTGGTTGAGGCGGTCGAGGTTGTAGATCGCGCCGGTGAGCTGGAACGTCGGCGAGACATCGTACTTCACGCCGACCTCGGTGTTCTCGAACTTCTCCGGCTGGGCGATGACGAGCCCCGGCGTGAAGTTGCCGATCTGGTCGCCGGAGGAGGGCAGGTACGAGACGCTGTAGCTGCCGTAGATCGCGAGGTTCGCGAGCGGCTTCAGCACGATGCCGGCGCGCGGCGAGACGAGGTCGTCGACACGGTTGAAGCTCTGCTTGAGGATGCGGTTGTCGTTCTGGAAATCGAAGTGGTCGTAGCGAAGGCCGCCGACGACCTGGAGCCAGTCGGTCACGTCGATCTGGTCCTGCGCGTAGACCGCCGCGAGCCCAAGGTTGTAGCGCGCGTTCGCGTCGGTCGTGCCGTTGTTGCGGAAGGTGATCGGCATGCGGGTGATCGGCGCCAGCGGGTTCACGGTGATGCTGGTGGCGATGTTGTTGAAGAACGCCGACTGGCGGAACACCACGCCTTCCTGGTAGCCGAGCTCGAAGCCGCCGAGCAGGGTGTGGCGCATGTCGCCGGTCTGGAAGCGGTAGGTGAAGTCGTTCTGGTTGAAGTAGTTTCGGCGGTCGGTCTCGTTGCGATAGCCGGTGATCGACACCGAGGTGCCGGCGTTGTTCACGGCGCCGCCGGGCAGCGTGTTGATGTAGTACCGCTCGTAGTCGGCGAAGCGAAGCTGGCTGTGCAGCTCGACCCCCGAATCGAACCGGTGGTCGAGGATCGCGGTGGCGATGTTGGCGTCGACCTTGGTGAAGTTCACGTCCGGGTTGCCGAAGAACGTCCGCAGGTTGTCGCGGTAGCGGTAGGGCCGGCCGAATTGCGAGGGGATGCCGCGATCGGGGAACCGGTCGTCATGGAAGTACTCATACGAAAACTTCAACGTCGTCTGCGGATCGATGACGATGGTCGCCGTCGGGTTCAGCCCGTAGCGATGCAGGTCGCCGAACTGGCGGAAGGTGCCCGAATCCTCGGCGACGGCGTTCAGGCGGAAGAACACACTGTCGCTGATCCGGTCGCCCACGTCGAACGCGACGCGCTTGTCGCCGAACTGGCCGCCGCCGGCCACGATCTCGCGGACGCGGTAACCGTCCGCCTCCTTCAGGACGCGGTTCACGATGCCGCCGCCGCCGCCACGGCCGAAGATCAGCGAATCGGGGCCCTTCAGCACCTCGATCCGCTGGATGTTGTACAGGTCGCGGAAGTACTGCACGTCATCGCGGACGCCGTTGACGTAGAAATCCGCGCTGGTGTTCTGCCCGCGGATAATAAGCTGGTCGCGGTTGCTCTCGCCCTGGGCCGGGATCACGCCCGGCACGAAGCGCAGCTGCTCGGTGAGGTTCTGGTAGTTCTGGTCCAGCACTTGCTCGCGCGTGACGATGGTGATCGATTGCGGCGTGTCGATCAGGGCGGTGTCGGTCTTCGTCGCGCTCCGGGTGCGCTTGGTGAGGTAGCCGACGGTGTTGCCGTTCAGGCCCTCGACGCTGAGCTGGTCCAGGGTCACGTTGGCCTCGCCGGCGGGCGCCGGTTGTGCTGGGACGACTTGTGCAACCGCCGGCGCGATAAGGAACGACGAGCCGAGAAGCGCGGCCAGGAGGCGCGGCGAAGGTGCGATCTGCATGATGACGGGTCCCGATGTCGTAGTTCTTGGTTCGCGAGCCCACGAATGCTTCGGGGGCGCTATTGCGGCTCTACGCGCAATCGCGAACAGGACAAGGGATACGACGCAAGACTAAGCCGTGATGTTTTGCACTCGTTCTAAGAACGACTACAACGTCTGCGCTAAACCGCCCTCGGCATTGCGCAAAGTCCTTGCGGTTTTCATCCTGGATCCGTTCCAGATTGTTTCCGATCGTTACAGTCTGTGTCCAAGTTGCAACGCTGACGTCGGCCATCCTCCGTTCCGGCGGGCGGCCACCGCGCGTTGAGCCGCCCGGCGGCCCATGCTAGGCGCGCGGCTCGGACCAGCCCGTAGACGAGACGCCGATGATCCCCCGCTACAGCCGCCCCGCGATGACGGCGATCTGGTCGCCGGAAGAACGCTTCCGCATCTGGTTCGAGATCGAGGCGCACGCCACGACCGCGCTGGCGGAGATCGGCGTCGTGCCGAAGGCGGCCGCCGACAAGGTCTGGGAGAAGGGCCGCGACGCGGTGTTCGACGTCGCCCGCATCGACGAGATCGAGGCGGTGACGAGGCACGACGTCATCGCCTTCCTGACGCACCTGTCCGAGATCGTCGGGCCGGAGGCGCGCTTCGTCCACCAGGGCATGACCTCGTCGGACGTGCTCGACACCTGCCTCAACGTGCAGCTCGTGCGTGCCGCCGACATCCTCATCGCCGACGTGGACGCGCTGCTCGCCGCCCTCAAGCGCCGCGCGCTTGAGCACAAGCTCACCCCGACGATCGGCCGCTCGCACGGCATCCACGCCGAGCCGGTGACCTTCGGCCTCAAGCTCGCCCAAGCCTTCGCCGAGTTCGCGCGCAACCGTGCGCGGCTGGTCCTGGCGCGCGAGGAGATCGCCACCTGCGCGATCTCGGGCGCCGTCGGCACCTTCGCCAACATCGACCCGCGGGTGGAGGCCTACGTCTCCGAGAAGATGGGGCTGACGCCCGAGCCGGTCTCGACCCAGGTCATCCCGCGCGACCGCCATGCGATGTTCTTCGCGACGCTCGGCGTCGTCGCCTCGTCGCTCGAGCGCCTGGCGATCGAGGTCCGCCACCTGCAGCGCACCGAAGTTCTCGAGGCGGAGGAGTTCTTCTCGGAAGGGCAGAAGGGCTCGTCGGCGATGCCGCACAAGCGCAACCCCGTGCTCACCGAGAACATCACCGGCCTTGCCCGCATGGTGCGTTCCTACGCGATGCCGGCGATGGAGAACGTGGCGCTCTGGCATGAGCGCGACATCTCACATTCCTCCGTGGAGCGGATGATCGGACCGGACGCCACCGTCACCCTCGACTTCGCGCTGGCGCGCATGACCGGCGTGATCGACAAGCTGCTGATCTACCCGGCTCAGATGCAGAAGAACCTCGACCGCCTCGGCGGCTTGGTCCACTCGCAGCGGGTGCTGCTCGCTTTGACCCAGGCGGGGGTCAGCCGCGAGGATGCGTATCGGCTGGTTCAGCGCAACGCGATGCCGGTCTGGCGTGGGCAGGGCGACTTCCTCGCCCTGCTCAAGGCCGACAGCGAGGTCGCCGCCGCGTTGTCGCCCGAGCAGATCGAGGAATGCTTCGATCTCGGCTACCACTTCAAACACGTAGACACGATCTTCTCACGAGTGTTCGGCGACAGCTGAGCGACCCGCACGAATCCTGCTTGAGGCAGGTTCATCATACGTCCCGAACACGAGGCATCCGCCGTGGCGTCACCCCGCATCGTCTACCTCAACGGGGAGTTCCTCCCCTTCGACCAGGCCCGCGTGCCGGTGATGGACCGCGGCTTCCTGTTCGCGGACGGGATCTACGAGGTCTCGGCGATCATCGAAGGGCGCCTCGTCGACAACGCAGCGCATCTCGCCCGCCTCGACCGGTCGCTTGGCGAGATCGGCATCCGCAACCCGCACGACGCGGCGGAATGGGAGCGGCTGCAGACGGAGCTCGTCGCGAAGAACGGCGTCGTCGAGGGTTTGGTCTACATGCAGGTGACGCGCGGCGTGTACGAGCGCGACTTCGCCTTCCCGCCCGCCGACACGCCGCCGACCGTGATGATGTTCACGCAGGCCAAGACCGTGATCGCCAACACGCTGGCCGAGACCGGCGCCAAGGTCGTCACGGTCGAGGATCTTCGCTGGAAGCGCCGCGACATCAAGTCGGTGGCTTTGCTGGCGCAGGTGCTTGCCAAGCAGGCGGCGGCCGAGGCTGGCGTGGCCGAGGCCTGGATGGTCGAGGACGGCGCAGTCACCGAGGGATCGTCCTCCACCGCGTTCATCGCCACCAAGGACGGGCGCCTGGTCACCCGCCCGCTCTCCACCGCGCTCCTGCCCGGCATCACCCGCGCGGCGGTGATGCGGCTTGCCGCCGAGACCGGCCTGACGGTGGAGGAACGTCTGTTCTCCGTCGACGAGGCGCACGCGGCTTCGGAAGCCTTCTACACCAGCGCCTCCGCCTTTGTGATGCCGGTGGTCGCCATCGACGGCCGCCCGATCGGGGAGGGCGTCCCAGGCCCCGTGGCCCGGCGCCTACGCGAACTCTACATCGCGATGGCGCGGGGGGATTGAGGCCGGCGGTTCGGTCGTCCCCCAGCCCGCCACGCCTTCCACGGTCATCGCACGCCCGAGCTTTCCTGAAACGGCGCAGGTCCCTTCTCCCATGGGGAGAAGGGCAGGATGAGGGGCGTGGCCGCTCCGGATACGGCACGCCCCCCACCCCAACCCTCTCCCCCTGGGAGAGGGAGCCGCGTGTTGGTTCGGGTCGGCGACGGCGTCCGAAGGACGGACATGCCGCAAGGCTCTTCGACATGCAGAGCGGTGTCGCACTTCCGGCGACAGGAACGGTTTCCCGACCTCGGTGTTTGCTTCCCGATCGTGAACGAGAGGGAGGTCTTCGTTGTCCAAAGTCCTGACGGGGCTCGCCGCCTCGGTCTTCGCGCTGGTCGCCACGGCCGCGCTCGCCCAGAATCCCGATGCGCCGCTGAAGGGTCGCGACACCGATCCAGTGCTGCCCCCCCAGAACCAGACGCCGCCCGAGCGCGTGCGCCCGAACGCCGACGCGCCGCCGAACGATTCCACCCTGAGCGACAAGCTGCGGCAGAGCGACGGCGTCATCAAGCCGCCGGGCAACGCGGCGCCGGGCATGGTGGTCGAGCCGCCGAACCCGAACGCCGGTTCGATGCCGGTGATCAAGCCGGGCGAACTGCCGGGTCAGAAGCCCGGCACCGAGGCCAAATAGCGCTCGGCCCTGCAGCCATCCCCCGCGGCTTCGGCTCCGGCGGGGCGGTTTGCTTGATTTCCCGGACCGGATCGCGGAAACACCCTCACGGCAACGGGATTTCTCTCGCGCGGCGCAACGCCGTGCGCCCGCGAACGGGCCACGGGTCAGAAGGCACGCATGGCGAACGTCGTCGTCGTAGGCGCCCAATGGGGCGATGAGGGTAAGGGCAAGATCGTCGATTGGCTCTCCGAGCAGGCCGACATCGTCGTCCGCTTCCAGGGCGGGCACAATGCCGGCCACACGTTGGTCATCGACGGCGTCACCTACAAGCTCGCGCTCCTGCCCTCGGGCGTGGTGCGCGGCGGCAAGCTTTCTGTGATCGGCAACGGCGTCGTCGTCGATCCCTGGCACCTGGTGGACGAGATCGCCCGCATCCAGGCACAGGGCGTCGAGGTCTCGCCGAAATCGCTGCGCATCGCCGACAACGCGACGCTGATCCTGCCGCTGCACCGCGAGCTCGACCATTTTCGCGAGACCGCCAACGCCGGGCTGAAGATCGGCACGACCAAGCGCGGCATCGGCCCGGCCTACGAGGACAAGGTCGGCCGTCGCGCGATCCGCGTGGTGGACCTGGCCGACGCCGACACCCTGCCGGCCAAGATCGAGCGGGTGCTGACCCACCACAACGCGCTGCGTCGCGGCCTCGGCATCGCCGAGGTGGACGCGGCCGCGCTGCTCTCCGAATTGAAGGCGATCGCGCCGACGATCCTGCCCTATGCCTGCCCGGTCTGGGCGCTCCTCGACGAGGAGCGGCGCGCCGGCAAGCGCATCCTGTTCGAAGGGGCGCAGGGCGCGCTCCTCGACGTCGACCACGGCACCTATCCCTTCGTCACCTCCTCGAACATCGTGGCCGCGCAGGCGGCGACCGGCTCGGGCCTCGGCCCTGGCGCGATCGGCTACGTGCTCGGCATTGCAAAAGCTTACACCACCCGCGTCGGCGAGGGCCCGTTCCCGACCGAACTGTTCGATGAAATCGGCGAGACCATCGGCCGGAAGGGCCGCGAGTTCGGCGTCAACACCGGGCGCAAGCGCCGCTGCGGCTGGTTCGACGCGGTGCTGGTGCGCCAGACGGTGCGGACGTCCGGCATCAACGGGATCGCGCTGACCAAGCTCGACATCCTCGATGGGTTCGAGACGATCGAGGTCTGCACCGGCTACCGCCTCGACGGCGCGGTGATCGACCACCTGCCGGCGAGCCAGGCGGCGCAGGCGCGCGTGGAGCCGATCTACGAGACCATCCCCGGATGGTCGGAAACGACTGCCGGCGCCCGCTCCTGGGCCGAGCTGCCGGCTCAGGCGATCAAGTACGTCCGGCGCATCGAGGAGCTGATCGGCTGCCCGGTGGCGCTGCTCTCGACCTCGCCGGAGCGCGACGACACCATACTGATGCACAATCCCTTCGAGGATTGATCGTCCGGTCCGTGCGACGCACGGACCGCGAACACGCGGATTCCAGAGGACATGGCCGATTACTACCCGTTGCTGGCGCGGGCGCTCGACGCCTTGCCCGACCGGACGCCGGCCATGCGCAAGGCGGTCTACGAGCGCGCGCGGAACGCCCTGATCGGCCAGCTCCGCTCGCTCGACCCACCCCTGCCCGAGGCGGACATCGACCTCGAACGGCAGGCGCTGGACAACGCGATCGAGCGCCTCGAACGCGACTACGGTGCCTCATCGGCCGCGCCTGAGCCCGCACCGCCTCCCGTCGTCTCACCGCGGGCTGCTCCAGCACCGGTTCCCCCGGCGAGGCCGGCACCGATCCCGGAGCCACCCGCACCTCCGCCTGCGCAGGCCTTCGAGCCGGCGCCGCCGCCTGAGCCCACGCCGCCGCCCCAGCCGACGCCGTTCCTGCCGCCGGCGGCGCCGCCGAGCTTCCTCCCGTTGCCGCCGGAGGAACCGCGCGAGGCGCCCGTTCCGATCACTGCGCGCAAGGCGAAAGTGCCGGATCCGGTCCCCGAGGCTCAGCTCGAGACCGTCGCACCGGCCGAGGTGGCCAACGATGCGATCGCGGCCAACGATTCGGCCAACGGCCGGCAGCGCCCGCGCATCGACGTGGTGGCACCGCGTGCCGGTCGCTCGCGACTGTTGCGCAACGCCTTCGTCGGCGTCGTCCTCACCGTGGTGATCGGCCTGATCGCGGTCGCGGCCTTCCTGCTGCGCGACAAGCCGGCGAACCTCCCCGCCGGGGGCGCAGAAACGGCGGAGACCCAGCAGGACCCGGGCGACACGAAGTACTCCGATCGGGTCGGCGGTGATCCGGCTCCCAAGGCGTCGCCGTCGGCGAACGCCCCGGCGACGGCGTCATCAAACCCGCGCAATCCTTCGACGCAGCCGAGCCAGCCCGGCCTCGCGGTGGCGCAGCGCGCCGTCCTGATCGAGGAGAACACGGCGACCCCGAACGCCGCGCCGATCTCGACAGCTGGGCGCGTGGTCTGGCGTCTTGATTCGGTGCCGGGCGAGCAGGGCCAGCCCCTGGAGACGGCGATCGTCGCGACGGTCACGGTGCCGGAGGCCGGCCTGACGCTGGTGATGACGATCCAGCGCAACCTCGATCAGACCCTTCCGGCGTCGCACACGATCAACCTCGTCTTCACCGACACGGGGACCGAAGGCGAGAAACGCGCGGTGCAGGATATCGGCCTGCTTCAGGCCAAGGACGACGAAGCCGCCCGGGGCTCCCCAGTGTCGGGCCTGCCGATCCGCGTGACGGACAACCGCTTCCTGATCGGCCTGTCGTCGCTGCGTGGTGACGTCGATCGCAACACCGACCTGCTGCTGCACAAGCCCTGGTTCGAACTCGCGGTCCGCTACGTCAGCGGCCAACGCGCGGTCGTCAACTTCGAGAAGGGCAACGCCGGCACACAGGTCGTGCAGGATGCGTTCGACCAGTGGAAGTAAGCTGATCCGTCCTAAACGCAACGAAAACGGGTCTCCCCGCCCGGTGGAAGGGGGGAGGGGAGATGCGGGTCGGAAGTTCAAACCTGGCGAGAGCCCCGCCTTACGCACCCATGCGCGGCAACTCGCGCGTGGCGAGGTTGCGTTTCACGGCTTCCTGTACCTTCTCGAACGCCCGCACCTCGATCTGACGCACGCGCTCACGCGAGACGCCGAACTCACCGGAGAGGTCTTCGAGGGTGATCGGGTCGTCGGCGAGCCGGCGTGCCTCGAAGATGCGCCGCTCGCGCGCATTTAGCACCGAGAGCGCGTCGCGCAGGGCCGACAGCCGGTTCTGGCCCTCCTGCTCGCCGGCTAGCACCGTCTCTTGGCTCGGAGCGTTGTCCACGAGCCAATCCTGCCACTCGCCCTCGCCCTCCTCGCGCAGGGGCGCGTTAAGCGAGGTGTCGCCGGACAGGCGCCGGTTCATGTCGATCACGTCCTGCTCGGGCACGCCGAGCCGAGTCGCGATCTGCGCGACCTGATCGGGCTTCAGGTCGCCTTCCTCGAGGGCCGAGATCTTGCCCTTCGCCTTACGCAGGTTGAAGAACAGCTTCTTCTGGTTGGCCGTGGTGCCCATCTTCACGAGCGACCACGACCGCAGGATGTATTCCTGGATCGCCGCCTTGATCCACCACATCGCATAGGTCGCAAGCCGAAAGCCCTTATCGGGATCGAAGCGCTTGACCGCCTGCATCAGGCCGACGTTACCCTCGGACACGACCTCGCCGATCGGCAGGCCGTAGCCGCGATAGCCCATGGCGATCTTCGCCACGAGGCGCAGGTGCGACGTGACGAGGCGGTGCGCCGCCTCGCGGTCGCCGCCGTCGCGCCAGTTCTTGGCCAGCGTGAACTCTTCCGTCGGTTCCAGCATCGGGAACTTGCGGATCTCGTCGAGGTAGCGCGACAGGCCACCTTCGTTGGCGAGCACGGGCAATGCGCCGGCCATGGCAATCTCCTTCGATGGTCCCCCGATCGGGCGGACGCTGTGTACGGAGCGCCGCTTCTCAAGCCGGCTTTCCGAACCCCATGTTAGTGGGGAAAGCTCCGGGCCGGTAGCGGGTCCGCGACGAGAACATAAACTCAACGCATCGCGGCTTCGGAAAGTCGAACCTGTCACGATCGGTCGCGGGTCTCGG
Source organism: Methylobacterium sp. WL12 (assembly GCF_008039475.1). Classification (NCBI taxonomy): domain Bacteria; kingdom Pseudomonadati; phylum Pseudomonadota; class Alphaproteobacteria; order Hyphomicrobiales; family Methylobacteriaceae; genus Methylobacterium; species Methylobacterium sp. WL12. The sequence goes on from NZ_VRUW01000056.1 coordinate 30,248, forward strand.
TGCGGTTCCGCACGCAAGTCCTTGACCGTGGCATCGCTGCGATAGCGTTCAGCTCTTCGCTAGCGCCGCCACCAAGTTCGCCATCTCCGGCGGAAGTTGGCTCTCAAAGCGAAGGTGCTCCCCAGTGCGCGGGTGGGCGAAGCCCAGTAGTGCCGCGTGCAGCGCCTGTCGCCCGAGCGTATGGAGCGCGCCCTGCGCCGTCTCCGACAACCGAGCGGCCTTGGTGATGAAGGCTCCGCCATAGACCGCGTCCCCCAGCAGCGGATGGCCGCGATGGGTCATGTGCACGCGGATCTGGTGCGTGCGCCCGGTCTCGAGCCGGCAGCGCACCAGCGCGGCCTCCGCGTAGGCAGCCTCCACGGCGTAGTGCGTCACCGCATGCCGGCCCTCGTCGCCGCGTACCACCGCGATCTTCTCGCGATTCTTGCGGCTGCGGTCGAGGTTGGCCTCGATGGTGCCGACGCGCGGCTCCGGCAGGCCCCAGACCAGGGCGAGGTAGGCCCGCTCCAGAGGGCCGCTGCGTCCGTGGTCGGCGAACTGCGCGGTGAGCCCCTTGTGGGCCGCGTCGTTCTTCGCGACGACGATCAGGCCGCTGGTGTCCTTGTCGAGGCGGTGGACGATGCCGGGCCGGCGTACGCCTCCGATGCCGGACAGGCTCGCCCCGCAATGGCCGATCAAGGCGTTGACCAGCGTGCCGGCCGCATGTCCCGGCGCCGGGTGGACCACCAGCCCGGCCGGCTTGTCGATCACCACCAGGTCGTCGTCCTCGTAGGCGATGACGAGGTCGAGAGACTCAGCCTGCGGTTCGGCGGACACCGCCTCCGGCAGCACCACCGCCAGCACCGTGCCCGGCCCGACCTTCACCGCCGAATCGAGCACGGTCACCCCGTCACGGCGGACATGGCCCGCCTTCACCAGATCCTGAAGCCGCGCCCGCGAGACGTCCGGGAACGCGATCGCCAGGGCGCGGTCGAGCCGCACCCGCTCCGCCTCCGGCCCGATCACCGCCTGACGCTCGCCTTCGATCTCGAGACCCTGCAACACGCCACTCCTCACGACCCGGCGAAAAAGGCACCGCCCGGGTCTTGCTCCCTCGACGCACCGTCGCTATACGAACGCCTCGCCGGCCGATAGCTTCATCAGCCGCAGCGACCGCGCCCATCGTCTAGCGGTTAGGACAGGTCCCTCTCACGGATCAGACCGGGGTTCGATTCCCCGTGGGCGCGCCACTTTTGTGCAGAATTGCGAACGCCGGGCTTGATGTGCTGCCGGCCTCTGTTGCGGAAGTTTCCGAGTTTTCTTAAGTCGCCGAAGATGCGGATCACGTCCGCTTCGATCTCTTTCCGATCGACGATCGCGTGGACCACGCCTTTCAGGCTGGTATCTCGCCCGACGTCACGTGCTCGCGCATTGGACGCCCGACGTGGTCGATGTATCCGAGGCTGATCTCCGCTGCGTCCGGATCCGGCCAAGCTCGGTCTTCGTTAGAGTCCGCTCGGTCCGCAATGCCGAAATCCACTCTTTCAATCAGCCGTCCGGCTTATCCTTGCCGTCCTCCATCAGCCGGTTGAGCTGCGACGAGTTCGCGACGCAGCGCACCTTCGCGGCAGTCGCCTCCGACATCCGCTCGGCAATTGGCGCCCAGAGCGAAGCCAAGGTCGCCCGTAGGGGCCGGGGCTGCAGCAGTTCGGCCACCAGGTCGACAGTCACGCGCGTGTCGAGCGTGGCCATTCGGATCGAGCAGGCCGTCGAACCCAGACGATCATGTCGTCGATGTCCACGGTGATCGGACGGCGCACCACGCCCCAGTAGCGCTCGGCCATCACGAGGCGGCGCGCATAGAACCACCCGCCAATCAGCCCGGCGATGTAGGCCAGGGCGTACCACTTGATGGTGATCGGACCGATCGCGACGGCAACCGGGTCGATGGCCGGAAAGGGCAGGGCGAAATGATCGGCCCCCACGAGGTGGCTCTTCGGCAAGTTTGGTGGATCAGGCTGCGAGGAGGAACCGTCGGCGGAGGAGATCGAGGTTGGCGCGGCCGTACATGGCGCGCTTCAAGAGGTTGAGACGCGTGATCTGCCCTTCAGCCTGTCCACTGCTCCAAGGCAGCGTCAGCGCAGCCCGGACGGCGTCTCCGTCCTGATCGAGGCTGGCAGCGAAGTTCTCGACGATGCGGACGCCGCAGTTTTGGGCGTCGCCCAGCCATTCATCGAACGCCGTGACATCCGATCCCCCCGACGACTGCGGGCCACAGCGGCTCCGGACGATCCGGCAGAAGCGGCGACCGAGATCGACGACCTTGGCCGCATCGGGATCCTGCAGGACACGCGCGACGACCGCGGCTGCCTCGGGGTCGAGGTCTTCGGGCTCACGCAAGAGATGCCAGGACAGTTGCTTGGATGAGGCCAGGGGTGATGCGGTGGAGATCGCAACACGGATGTCATACCAACCCTCGTTGATCAGAACCCATGGTTCCATCGGCGCATTCCGATGGACATGATGCGCCAGGGCTGGGCGACGATCTTGTTCCAGGCGTCGCAGCAGTGGTCGAGGATGTCGGCGTAGGATTGGAAGATCCGGTTGCCGAGCCAGTTCTCGCGCATGAACTGCCAGAGGTTCTCGACCGGGTTGAGTTCGGGCGAACGAGCCGGAAGAGGCAGCAGGGTGATGTTGTCCGGGACGGCCAGTTTCCTGGTGGTGTGCCAGCCGGCCTGGTCGAGCAGGAGGACAGCGTGGGCGCCGGGCGTGACGGTTGCGGAGATTTCTTCGAGGTGATGGGTCATGGCCGACGTGGTGCAACGGGGCATGACCAGGCCCGCGCCGACGCCTCGGGCCGGGCAGATCGCCCC
>NZ_VRUW01000057.1:0-32974 GCF_008039475.1 Methylobacterium sp. WL12
TCTTCGCGAGGTCGATACCGACCGTAACAAGTTCGGACATGGGTGGCTCCTCAGCTTGAGGCGACAACATCCCGACTATGCCCCAACGCAACGCCGGGAGCAGGAGCCATCCACACCATCAATCGAGCAAGCCTTCGCCAAGCTGAAGGCGCTCCTGCGAACGGCCGCCGCGCGCACCGTCCCAGACCTCTGGGCCGCCATCCGAGAAGCCTTCAAGGCCTTCCGCACGTACGAATGCCGAAACTACGTCGCCGCTGCTGGATATGGTGCCTTCGACCCAACATGACTGGCAAGGGCTCTAGACCACTTGTGGCAACGCCGCCTTAGAAAAATCACGTCGAGCACTGATTTTCACTGCACTCTTTTTACTTCGATGGATGGCGGCCCATTGTCATGCAGGCTGTTTAATCCGAGTTTATGCAAAGATTTCGCATTGGGGAGTCCGTGATGCCCTAGGCAAACCCTCCCACCAAGAAAGCTTTTCCATCCGACTTTTTTAGATATCTACATTCGCCACGGCCTCGGATGACGCGCGGCCCCCCCCCGCGGGCGGGGAGTGGCCCGGCTGCACCCCGTCGTGCAGCGGGGAGTGGCCCGGCTGCACCCCGTCGTGCAGCGGGGAAGCGAAGGCGAAGCCGAAGCGACGGTGAGGGTGTGCCGACGGACGAGCCTCCTCAGGGCCGGCCCCCTCGCTGTCGGCTGCCGCCTCGCTTCGCCGACGACAAGGTCGGCAAAGCCCTCTCCCCGCACGCGGGGCGAGGGGATGCGCACGCATCGAATCGCCAAAAGCAGGGATGCGTGTGAATCCGGTGGCACCGGATCAGAAGCCGATCAGCAGGATCGCCAGCGCCGCGAGGGCGGCGCCGACCGCCGGGCCGGCGACCGGGATCAGGGCGTAGCCCCAATCCGAGCCGCCCTTGCCGGCGATCGGCAGCACCGCGTGGGCGAGGCGCGGCCCGAGATCGCGGGCGGGGTTGATCGCGTAGCCGGTGGTGCCGCCGAGCGACAGGCCGATGCTCCAGACCACCATGCCGACGAGGTAGGGCGCCAGCCCCGTGGGGATGTTGCCCGAAGCCCCCACCGACCGCGACAGCAGGGCGCTGATGATCAGGATCAGCAGGAAGGTGCCGATGATCTCGCTCGTCCAGTTGGCGGCCGTTTGCCGGATCGCCGGATCGGTGCAGAAGCAGGCCCGCTTCAGGCCCGGATCCTCGGTGACGGCCCAGTGCGGCAGGTAGTGCAGCCACACCACCGTCGCGCCGAGGAAGGCTCCGATCATCTGCGCCGGCACGTAGACCAGGAGCTTGCTCGGATTCCCGGAGGTGATCGCGCCGGCGATCGTCACAGCCGGGTTGAGGTGGGCGTCGGGGCTGCCGGTCGCGGTCGCGACGAAGATGCCGGCCAGCACCGCGAAGGCCCAGCCGGCGGTGATCGCGATCCAGCCTGCGCCTTCCGCCTTGGAGCCGCGCAGCAGCGCGCCGGCCACGACCCCGTTGCCAAGGATGATCAGCACCATCGTGCCGAGAAGCTCGCCCAGGAACGGCGATGTCATGGGGTGTCCTCCGAAAATGTCCGAGACGGGAAGCGGCGAGGCGGCCTCGTCCCAAATCCGGTCGATCCCTTCGGGATGGCGGATTTGGCCGTCGCTCATGCGCCGCGCGGGCTTGCCGATACGGCGTCCGCTTTGATCAAGCGGACGCCGTATCAGTCCTCCTGCTCGTCCCAGTCGAAGGCGCGCTTCACGGCGCGGCCCCAGGCGGCGGTGATGCGTCGGCGCTCCCCCGCATCCATGTTCGGCTCCCAGCGCCGGTCGACGCCCCAGTTGCGCACGAGGTCGTCGGTGCTCTTCCAGTAGCCGGTGGCGAGCCCGGCCGCGTAGGCGGCGCCGAGGGCCGTGGTCTCGGTGACCTTCGGGCGCACAACCGGCACGTCGAGGATGTCGGCCTGGAACTGCATCAGGGTGACGTTGGCGACCATGCCGCCGTCCGAGCGCAGCTCGCGCACGGGGATGCCGGAATCCTTCTCCATCGCCTCCAGCACCTCGTGCGTCTGGAAGGCGGTGGCCTCCAGGCAGGCGCGGGCGATGTGGCCGCGGTTGGCGTAGCGGGTCAGCCCGATGATCAGCCCGCGCGCGCCCTCGTTCCAGTGCGGCGCGTAGAGGCCCGAGAAGGCGGGCACGAAGTAGACGCCGCCGTTGTCCGCGACCGTTGTGGCGAGGCTCTCGACCTCGGCGCTGTCCTTGATCATGTGCAGGTTGTCGCGCAGCCACTGCACCAGCGCGCCGGTGATCGCGATCGAGCCCTCCAGCGCGTAGACCGCCGGCTTGCCGTCGAGCTTGTAGCCCAGCGTCGTCACGAGGCCGCAGGTGGAGGGCACCGGCGTCTCGCCGGTGTTCATCAGCGCGAAGCAGCCGGTGCCGTAGGTGTTCTTGGCCTCGCCCGGCTGGAAGCAGGTCTGGCCGAACAGGGCCGCCTGCTGGTCGCCGAGGATGCCGGCGATCGGCACGCCGGAAAACGGCACCCGCGTCTCGCCGTAGACCTGCGAGGACGAGACGATCTCGGGCAGCATGGCGCGGGGGATGCCGAAGGCGGCGAGCATGCCGTCGTCCCAGGCCAGCGTCTCGAGGGACATCAGCTGCGTGCGGCTGGCGTTGGTCACGTCGGTGAGGTGGAGGCCGCCGTCCGGGCCGCCGGTCAGGTTCCAGACGAGCCAGGTGTCGATGTTGCCGAACAGCACGTCGCCGGCTTCCGCCTTCTCGCGGGCGCCCTCGACGTGGTCGAGGAGCCAGCGCAGCTTCAGCCCCGAGAAGTAGCTCGCCAGCGGCAGCCCGGTCAGCGCGCGGAAGCGGTCGCGCCCGCCGTCGCGGGCGTATTCGGTCACGAGGCGGTCGTTGCGCGTGTCCTGCCAGACCAGGGCGTTGTGGAGCGGCGCACCCGTGCGCTTGTCCCAGATCAGGGTGGTCTCGCGCTGGTTGGTGATGCCGATCGACAGGAGGTCCTTCGGCGTCAGCCCGGCGCCGTCGAGGGCGTCCTGCATCACCCCTTGCGTGTTGCGCCAGATCTCCATCGGGTCATGCTCGACATGGCCCGGCCGCGGGTAGATCTGCTCGTGCTCGCGCTGCTTGCAGACGATTATGCGCCCCTCGCGGTCGAACACGATGAAGCGGCTGCTGGTGGTACCCTGGTCGATGGCGCCGACATACTGGGACATGGCTCTCTGGGACATGGCTGTCTTCCCTCCCTCGAGGAACGTGGGTCGATCTTGGTCTCGCGGACCAGTCTTCGCGCCGGTTCCGCCGTTCGGGTCTTTCAGGCCGCCTCCGCCTTTCGCGTCAGGTAGGCGGACAGGCGCGCGGCCCCCTCCGGACCGGTGCGCAGGCCGAGCTTCGAGCGGCGCCAGAGGATGTCCTCCGCCGTGCGGACCCATTCGGTCCGGACGAGGTAGTCGACCTCCGCCGCGCTCAAGCCTCCGTCGAAGGCCTCGCCGAGGTCGGCGAGGCTGCGCGCGCCGGCCACGATCGCCCGCGCCTCGGTGCCGTAGGCGCGGGCGAGGCGCTTGGCGGTCTCGGCCGGCAGGAACGGCGCCTCGCGGGCGAAGGCTTTGAGGAACGCGTCGAAATCCGCCTCCGGCATGGCCCCGCCGGGCAGGGTCGCCTCCCCCGTCCAGGGCGGCTCGAGGTTCGGGAAGTAGGCTGCGATCTTCTCGATCGCGTGCTCGGCCAGGCGCCGGTAGGTGGTGATCTTGCCGCCGAACACGGACAGCGCGGGCGCCTGCCCGCCGGCGTCGTCCACGTCGAGCACGTAGTCGCGCGTCACCGCCGAGGCGTTCGCGGCGGCGTCGTCGTAGAGCGGCCGCACCCCCGAATAGCTCCAGACCACGTCCTCCGGCCCGATGGCGCGCGCGAACGAGCGGTTGACGCAGTCGCAGAGGTAGCGCGTCTCGTCCTCCGAGATCCGCACCGGGCCGGGCTCGTCCTCGTAGGGGACGTCGGTGGTGCCGATCAGCGTGAAGTCGCGCTCGTAGGGAATCGCGAAGATGATGCGCTTGTCCGGCTGCTGCAGGATGTAGGCCTGGTCGCCCTCGTAGAGTCTGCGCACCACGATGTGGCTGCCCTTGATCAGCCGCACCGCCGCGCGGCTGTTCACGCCGAGCGTGCCGCCCAGCGTCTCGCTGACCCAGGGGCCGGCGGCGTTCACCACCGCCTTCGCCCGGACCGTCTCGGTGCGCCCGGTGACGGCGTCGCGCAGGGTCGCGGTCCAGGTCCCGTCGATGCGGCGCGCCGACTCGACGCCGGTCCGGGTGCGGATCTCGGCGCCGCGCGCCCGCGCATCCATGGCGTTGAGCACCACGAGGCGGCTGTCCTCGACCCAGCAGTCGGAATAGACGAACCCCTTCGTCAGGCGGTCCTGCAGCGGCGCGCCCATAGGTGATGTTCGCAAACGAACCATCTTCGAGCCGGGGAGGGTGCGGAGCCGCGCGAGGTGGTCGTACAGGAACAGGCCGACCCGCAGCATCCAGGCCGGGCGCAGGCCCTTGTCGTGCGGCAGCACGAAGCGCAGCGGCCAGATGATGTGCGGCGCCTGCCGCAGCAGGCGCTCGCGCTCGGCCAGGGCCTCCCGCACCAGGCGGAACTCGTAGTATTCGAGGTAGCGCAGCCCGCCGTGGATCAGCTTCGTGCTCGACGACGAGGTGAACTCGGCGAGGTCCCCGCGCTCGCACAGCAGCACCGAGAGGCCGCGGCCCGCCGCGTCGCGGGCGATGCCGGTGCCGTTGATGCCGCCGCCGATGACGAGAAGGTCGTAGGGGGCGCCCGGCGCCCGCACGTTCGAGACCGTCGTCATGGTTCACCTCCCGCCCCGGCCGATGCCGCGTTCGGCAGAATATTGCCTTATCTTAGGATTTTCGCAAGCGAAAATTTCGATGTTCGTTACGGTTCGTCCCGGTCGGCCACCGCGAGGGTGACGCCGTGGCGCTCCATCAGCGCGGCGATCTCGGGCGGCGGGGCGCGGTCGGTGAAGAAGGTGTCGACCTGCTCGAGCCGCCCGACCTCGACCATCGGCCGGCGGGTGAACTTGGTGTGGTCGGCCACGAGGAAGGTCTGGCGCGCATGCGCCAGGATGGTCTGCGTCGCCCGCACCTCCTCGTAGTCGTAGTCGAGGAGGGCGCCGTCGCCGTCGATGCCGCTGATGCCGATCACCGCCACGTCAACGCGGAACTGGCTGAGCGTGTCGCAGGTGAGTTGCCCCAGAACCGCGCCGTCGCGGTTGCGGATGGTGCCGCCGGCCACGACGATGCGGAAGTCGGTCGCCTCCGCCAGCCCGACCGCCACGTTGAGGTTGTTGGTGATGATGCTCAGGTCGTCGTGCCGGACGAGCTCTCGCGCCACCGCCTCCGGCGTGGTGCCGATGTTGAGGAAGACCGAGCAGTGCGACGGGATGCGGCTCGCCGCGAGCCGGCCGATCCGCGTCTTCTCGGACAGGAGCGTGGTGCGGCGGTCGGCGTAGGCGATGTTCTCGACGCTGGAGGGCAGGCCGCCGCCGCCGCGGTAGCGCTCCAGCCGCCCCTCCGCGCTGAGCTCGTTCAGGTCGCGCCGGATGGTCTGGACGGTGACGCCGAACTGGCTCGCCAGGGCTTCGATCGTCACGAACCCGCGCTGGCGGACGGCGACGACGATCGCCGAGCGCCGCGCCTCCACCGCCGACGCGTCGGCGCGCTCGCTCGCCTTCCGCTCGAAACCGCCCCGATCGAGGATACGCGTCATGGGGATTCCGGCCCGGGACATGCTGGTCTCGCAACGCCCGCCGATCCTTCCCGTTCGCCGCCGTCTAAGACGAAGAAGGGAAGGGGGAGGCGGGCGTTCCGACACGAAGTGTATGTGACCGGCCGTGTTTCGCAAACGAAACGCCGCATCATCGTTTGGGATGAGCGCCGACCGTTCGCACCGGACGCGGACGCTGCGTTTCCGGCCCTCGCGCTTGTCTCGACGAAGCGGCGCGCCGATGTTGGCGCGCATCGCCTTCGAAGGGCCATGCGGGAAGCGGTCGCTGTCCGCGCGAACGGGGAGGGACGTCGTCGATGCCGGAGGTCGTCCGGGACGCGCCCGCCGCGGTCGGGTTCTCGCAAAACGCACCTGACCGCCAAGACCGCGCGGCGCATCGGCGGATGATCGGCCCGCCGCCGCCATTCGGAGAGCGGTCCTGAAAGCGGACCTCTCGGCCGCCGAGGCCCGCCGCATCGCCCTGGCGGCCCAGGGTTTTGCAGCGGGGCGGCGTGAGGGCGCCGTCACCGACGCACGGATGCACCGGGAGATCGGCCGCCTCGGCCTGCTCCAGATCGACAGCGTGAACGTGCTGGTGCGCGCCCACTACCTGCCGCTGTTCTCGCGGCTGGGCGCCTACGCGCGCGACCGCCTCGACGCGATCGCCGCCGCCCGGCCGATGCGGTTCTTCGAATACTGGGGCCACGAGGCCTCGCTGCTGCCCATCGACCACCACCCCCTGCTGCGCTGGCGCATGGCCCGCGCCCGCGACGGCCGCGACGTGTGGCGGCGGCTCGAACCTTTCGCCGGAGAGCGGCGCAACGAGGCCGAGGCGGTCCTCGCCCGCATCGCGGCGGACGGGCCGCTGGCCGCCTCGGACCTGGCGGAAACCCGGGCCGGGTCCGGCATGTGGGCGTGGAGCGCGGGCAAGCACGCGCTGGAATGGCTGTTCTGGGCCGGCCTCGTCGCTGCGACGCACCGGCGCGGCAGCTTCGAGCGGGTCTACGACCTGCCCGAGCGGGTGCTCCCGCGCGCCGTGCTCGCGCGCCCGACCCCGAGCGGCGCCGACGCCCGGCGGGACCTGATCGCGCATGCGGCCCGGGCGCTCGGCGTGGCGACGGCGCAGGACCTGCGCGACTATTACCGCCTCTCGCCGGCCGACGCGGACCGACCGATCGCGGAGCTGGTCGAGGACGGGACGCTCGTACCGGCCGAAATTCGCGGCTGGCGCCGCCAAGCCTACCTGCACAGGGATGCGCGGCCCTGCCGCCGGCTCGACGGGGCGGCGCTGCTGTCGCCCTTCGATCCGCTGGTCTGGCACCGCCCGCGCACCGAGCGGCTGTTCGGGTTCCGCTACCGCCTCGAGATCTACACGCCCGCCCACAAGCGCGAGCACGGCTACTACGTCCTGCCGTTCTTGATGGACGGCGCCCTCGTCGCCCGCGTGGACCTGAAGGCGGACCGCAAGCGCGGCCGGCTCGTCGTCGAGCGGGTGCACCTGGAACCGGGGGCGCCCCCCGCCACCCTGGAACGCCTGCTGTTGGAACTCCGCCTGATGGCATCGTGGCTCGACCTGCCGAGGCTTGCCGCCGCCCCCGCCGCGGCCGGCACCGGCATGCCCGTCGCGGACGCCGTCGAGGCCGACCCGCCGGCCGCCGGACCGGAGGCGGACGAGGCCTTCGACTGAGCGATCGCGCCCGCTCGCTTACTCGATCGCCGGCCCGCTCTCTTGCCCGATCGCCGGCCCGCTCGTTGCGGGCGCCGAGAAACCGGGCCGCCGCATCCTCGGTTCACCCGGGAGCGGCGCGATCGTGCGAAGCCGCGCGGGAGCACGCCCTTGCCACACGCCGCACCCCTCTGCCGCCTACCCACCTTCGCCGAGGACGACGTAATCCACGTCGTGATCGAGACGCCGAAGGGCAGCCCGAACAAGTACGCCTACGCGGAGTCGCTCGGCGCCTTCCAGTTCAAAACGGTCCTGCCGGAGGGCATGAGCTTCCCTTACGATTTCGGGATGATCCCCTCGACGAAGGGGGCGGACGGCGACCCGCTCGACATCCTTCTCCTCCTCGATGCGCCCGCCTTTCCCGGTTGCATGGTCGAAGCCCGCCTCGTCGGGGTGATCGAGGCGGAGCAGCGGGACGGCGAGGGGGGCTGGGAGCGCAACGACCGGCTGGTCGGCGTCGCGGTCAAGGCCCGCACGCACGCGCACATCGAGACCCTGGGCGACCTGCGGCCCGGCATGCTGGACGAGGTCGAGGCGTTCTTCGCCCAGTACAACGAGCTTTCTGGCAAGCGCTTCCGGGTCCAGCGGCGCGGCGACGCCGGGGCGGCCCTCGCCCTCGTCCGGCAGGGCTGCGACGCGGCCGCCAAGCCCTAGGCCAAGCCCTAGGATCGCGCGCCTCGGTCGCGGGCCGCGGAAGCAGCGCCATGGGTCGCCAGGGCCGTCGCGAGGTCGATGGAGAGCGCCAGAACCATCGCGCCCGCGCCGAGGGCGAACAGCAACGCGTAGTCGCCTCCGGTGTGCGCGAAGACGAAGGACAACCCGTAGGCGGCGCCCGCCTGGAACAGCGCGAAGGCCACGGTCGCGACGCTCCAGGCCGCCTTCTGCCGTTCCGGGTCGTCGGGGAGGAGTTCGCCGATGCGGCCGAGCATGAGCGGGACGGTTCCGGTGACGAAGGCGCCGACCGTGACGCTGGACAGGACCAGCCACGGCTCGCCGAGGCCGAGCGCCGGGATCGCGACGGCCCCGGCCTCGACTAGGAAGGCGAGGCGAAGCGCGGTGCCGAAGCCGACCCGGTCGGCCAGGTGCCCGACGAGGATCGGGCCGACCGTCGCACCGAGGCCGAACAGCACCCAGTAATGCGAGCCGGCCTGGATGCCGCGTCCGAGGCCGCGGGCGACGAGGTCGACGAGGAAGAGCATGTGCGGCACCCAGGCCGCCGCGTTGAGCGCGTATTCGGCGTAGAGCGCCCGCAGCGTCGCCCGGCCGGGGCTCCGGGACGGCGCGGCCCGCCCCCCCACCCGGGCCAGCGCCGGGGCCTCGGACGGCCAGCCCCGCCAGCCGAGGAGAGTGAGCAGGGCGGAGAGCGCGCCGAGGCCGAACCAGGCCTGCTGCAGCCCGCCCTGCAGCAGGAGCGGGACCAGCGTCCCCGACGCGGCGACGCCCGCGCCGATGCCCATGAAAATCAGCCCGCCGGCCAGGCCCCGCTTGCCCGGGGGCACGTGCGGCAGCACGGCGGGCGCCGCCAGCACCATCAGCGCGCCTCCGGCGAAGCCCGACGCGAAGCGCCAGGCGAAGAACCACGCGACGCTCAAGGGGAAGGCGCAGGCGAAGAACGCCACCGTCGCCAGCACCATCATGCTCCGAAGAACCGTCGGAACGCAGGTCCGGGCGGCGAGCCGACGTCCGAGGAGGGCGCCCGCGAGATACCCGGCGAGGTTGGCCGCCCCGAGATAGGCCGCGGTCGAGGCCGGAAACCAGCCGCCGTCGATGATCGCCGGAAGCAGGGGCGTGTAGGCGAAACGTGCGAGGCCGATGCCGACCAGGCTGGCGCAGGAGGCCGACGCGACCGCCCGCCAAGCCCGACGCCCGTCGGCGGCGGTCGGCAGGGGACCAGGCTGCAGTGACGTCGGCACGGCCATGGGACGAGGCTCCTGCCATCGGGTTGAGAGGGTGCGTTCCGCAGGCACGGATGCCGGGCGCGCGCGAAACCCTTAGCGGCTGCCGGTCGCGGCGCGAACGGGATCGCGCCTCACGCAGTGGCGAATTCGAGACGAACGCCGCCGGGCATCAAGCACAGGAAATGGTGGGTCTCCGAGCCCTCCCGCATCGGGCCGGGCGCGAACTCGATCGCCGTGCCGGGATGGGCGCGGACCCGCTCGTGGGCCGCCGCGAGCGCCGCCCGGTCGGCGACCGTGAGGGCGAGGTGGTGCAGGCCGACGTTGGCGCGCCGGTCGAACGGCACCGCCGTCTCGGGGTCCGCGACCCGCCACAGCGTCACCAGGATCGCGCCGTCGGAGACGAAGACCGCCGGGTAGGACGGCACGCCGCCGGCGACGCGCCATCCGAGCGCCTCGACGAAGAAACGCTCGGCGGCCGCGAGGTCCGGCACGGCGAGGCCGACATGGTGCGCGCCGCGGGTCAACGGGTTCGTCATGCGGGGATTCCCTGAGAGCGTTTTCAAGCGAGGTGGATGCCGGCTCGCGTGAAGAACATGCGGCCGCACGGCAGGTTAGAGACCTTCCCGGGATCCGGGGATCACGGGAAGGTCTCTCAGGCGCGCCACCTCGGCGCGGAGGTCGGCGACCTCGGTCAGCAGCGGACGGAGCTCGGCCGCGATCTCGGCGCGGGTGAAGCGCGGCTCGATGTATTGCGGACAGTTCCAGTCGAACCCCAGCACGTCGACGACGAACGCGGCGGCGGCCGGCGGCGCGTCGGGGTGGGCGACCTGCGCCACGAGGTCGGGGTCGGCGGCGGCCGCGACGACGCGCGCATGCCCGATGAGCTTGAGGCGGCGCCGGGCGGGATAATCCATCGCGAACAGGGCGACGCGGCCGCGCTCGATCACGTTGCCCTGCGAGATGAACTGGCGGTTGCCGGGGTAGTCGGCAAAGCCGATCCGGTTCCCGCCCAGCGCCCGGACGAAGCCGGCCGGGCCGCCGCGATGCTGGAGGTAGGGCCAGCCGTCGGGGCCGACGCTGGCCAGGTAGACGCTGTCGCGCGCCTGCAGGAATTCGTGCTCGCGCTCGGTCAGCGCGTCGCGTTCGTCGGCCGAGGCTGCGTCGCGCCGGGCGTAGCTGGCACGCGAGCCGGCTTGCGCCTGGAGCGTGCGCGCCGCCTCGCCGAACAGGGTTTGGAAGTAGGTGTTGGGCATGCATGTGAATGTACGACTTCACGCCGCGGCGATAATCCGCCATGTCGACAGTTCAGTGTTCCACCAGAAGGAATGTTCGTGGACCGCTTCGCGGCGCTGACTACCTTCGTCGCGGTGGCCGAGCGGGGCGGCTTCAAGGCCGCCTCCCGTCACCTCGGCGTCTCGCCGCCCGCGGTGACGCGGACGATCGCCGCCCTCGAACGGCATCTCGGCGTGCCGCTGTTCCGGCGCTCGACCCGCAGCGTGGCGTTGACGGAGGAGGGCGCCGCGCTCCTGGAGCGTGCCCGCGAGATCCTGATGCGGCTGCAGGACGCCGAGCACGTCGTGATGGGCCGCCAGGCGACGCCGCAGGGCGAGTTGCAGATCACCGCGCCGGTGGTCTTCGGCCGCCTGCATGTGCTTCCCGTGGTGGCCGACCTCCTCGCCCGGCACCGGCAGATGTCGGTGCGACTGCTGCTCCTCGACCGCAACATCCGCCTCGTCGAGGAGGGGATCGACGTGGCGGTCCGCGTCGGCGAGCCCCGCGACAGCAGCCTGCGCTCGGTCGCCGTCGGCACGGTACGGCAGGTCCTCGTCGCGAGCCCGACCTATTGCGCCGCGCGCGGGCACCCCGCCGACCCGAAGGCGCTCGACCTGCATGACCTCATCGCGGGCGACAACGTCCGGACCGGCTCGCAGTGGCGCTTCGGCCCGCACTCGGTCGGCGTCGCAATCACGCCGCGCCTCACCGTGACCTCGATCGACGCCCAGCTCGCAGCCGCAGCCGCCGGCCTCGGGATCGCGAACGTGCTGAGCTACCAGGCGGCCGAAGGCCTGGCCGCAGGCACCCTGCGCCGCGTGCTGGACGCGCACGCCCCGCCGCCCGTGCCGATCCACCTGCTGTTCGACGCCGGCCGCGCGAACCTGCCGAGCGTCCGCCTGTTCCTCGACGGCATGCGCGCCCGCGCGAAGAGCGGGGCCTGGCAGTGAAGCCGGCTCGCCTGTTCAGAAAGGGAGATTCATCCGCTGGACATCGACGCACGGCGATCGGCCACTCCGCCGGATGGCGGGACCGAAAACGCGATAATCGGGATGATTTACGAGGTCTTATGAAGTGGCTGGGGGACCTGGATTCGAACCAGGACCAGAGGAGTCAGAGTCCACCGTTCTACCGTTAAACTATCCCCCACCGAAGGGACGGAGGCCGCCTGCGATGCGGGCCGGCGGGAAGCCGGCGACCGCTTCGGAGGGCTCCGTCGTTCGGGAGCGCTCCCGTTAAGGGGAAAGCGCGGATCGGTCAACAGGGTTAGGCCGCGCATTCACGATTCCGGTGCGACCCCATCCTCGGTGCTATCGGCCGGCGCGACCGTGCCGAGGTCTTGCGGCGAGGCTTCGCCGGCGCGGCGGTGCGAGGATCGCCGCGAAATCCCACAACCCTTTGGATTTGTAGGTTTGCCCCGGCGCGGTGCGTTGCGTTCGTGCGCACGTTCGACAATATTCCAGCGCCCGGGTCGGGGCCCGACACTTCGGGCCGCAGAGCCCGCGACGGCGCCACAAGGCGCCGCGACAGAAGAAACGCCCGGATCGGGATACGGAGGAAACAGCCATGAGACTGACGACGCGCGCGTTCGTCGGCGCCCTGCTCGGCGCGACCGCACTGGCCACGCTCGGCGCCCTGCCGTCCCAGGCCGCAGACCCGATCAAGATCGGCGTGACCGGCCCCTATACCGGCGGCTCGTCGGCGATGGGCGTCTCGATGCGCGACGGCGCACGCCTAGCCGCGGCCGAGATCAACAAGGCCGGCGGCGTGCTCGGCCGGCCAATCCAGCTCGTCGAACGCGACGACGAGGCCAAGAACGAGGTCGGCGCCCAGGTGGCGCAGGAGCTCATCAGCAAGGAGAAGGTCGTCGCGACCCTGGGCTTCGTCAACACTGGCGTGGCGCTCGCCGCGCAGCGCTTCTACCAGGAAGCCGAGATCCCGGTGTTCAACAACGTCGCCACCGGCACGATCATCACCAACCAGTTCAAGGCGCCGGACTACGACAGCAACTACGTCTTCCGGAACTCGGCCTACGACGTGCTCCAGGCCGGCATGATGGTCGACGAGGCCGTAGCGCAGGGCCACAAGAAGATCGCCATCCTCGCCGACTCGACCAATTACGGCCAGCTCGGCCGCGAGGACATCGAGAAGTACCTCGGCGCCAAGGGCGTGAAGCCGGTCGTGGTCGAGAAGTTCAACATCAAGGACGTCGACATGACGGCCCAGTTGCTGAAGGCCCAGCAGGCCGGCGCCGACGTGATCCTCGCCTACGGCATCGGGCCGGAGCTGGCGCAGATCGCCAACGGCATGGCCAAGCTCGGCTGGAAGGTGCCGATGATCACCTCGTGGCCGGCCTCGATGCAGAGCTTCATCGACATCGCCGGCGCCAACGGCAACGGCGTGGTGATGCCGCAGACCTTCATCGAGGACAAGACGCTGCCCAAGCGCAAGGCCTTCCTCGAGGAATACTACAAGACCTATGGCGTGACGAAGATCCCGACCCCGGTCGCCGGCGCGCAGGGCTACGACTCGGTGTTCCTGATCGCCGCCGCGATCAAGCAGGCCGGCTCAACCGACGGGCCGAAGATCCGCGAGGCGCTGGAAAACCTGAAGGAGAAGGTCGAGGGCGTGGTGACGACCTACGACAAGCCCTTCACCGCCGCCGACCACAACGCGATCTCGCGCAACATGGTCGTGTTCGGGAAGGTGCAGGACGGCAAGATCGTCTACGCCAAGGACGCGGACGCCAAGAACGCGGGCGTCGTGCGCGTGAAGGAAAAGTCCTCCAACTGACGAATCTCGCCGCTCGCGCGGGATGAACCAAAGCCGCCGGAACGCTGACCCCAAGCGTCCGGCGGCGCGCGGCCTTCGGGCCGGTCCTCGCCGCGATCGCGAGCGGTCGCGGCGCGCGCCTCCCGCACGGGGGAGGGGACCCGCGCCGGCACGGAACCGGAACCGGGCGGCATGAACGAAAAGACCTTCACGGACGGGCGCGGGTGACACGATGACCATCTTCCTGCAGCTCGTCGCCTCCGGCGTCGCGGTCGGCATGATCTACGCCGCCATCGCCTTCGGCTACCAGCTCACCTTCGCCACCTCGAAGACGCTGAACTTCGGGCAGGGCGAGGCGCTGGCGCTCGGCGCCCTGTTCGGCCTCACGCTGGCGCCATTCACCGGCTACTGGCTGATGATCCCGCTGGTGCTGGTCTTCGGCTTCGCGCTCGGCGCCGTCGTCGAGCGCCTCGGCGTGCGCCCGGCGGTGAAGATCAAGTCCGAGTACGGGTGGATCATGGCCACCATCGCGCTCGGCATCATCTTCCGGAACCTCGCCGAGAACATCTGGGGCCGCGACGACCTCAAGTTCCCCTCGCCGCTGCCCGAGGAGGCGCTCCAGCTCGGCGGCATCCGCATGCTGCCGATGGAGCTTCTGATCATCGCCGGCGCGCTGCTGATGATGCTCGCGGTCGAGATCTTCAATCGCAAGTCGATCTGGGGCAAGGCGGTGATCGCCACCTCGAACGACATCGACGCCGCCGGCCTGATGGGCATCAACACCAAGCGCGTCATCACGCTGTCCTACTCGATCAGCGCGATGACGGCGGCCTTCGCCGGCGTGCTCGTCGCCCCGGTCACCCTCACCGGCGCCACCATGGGCGCGGTGCTGGCGCTCAAGGCCTTCGCGGTGGCGATCATCGGCGGCCTCGAATCCGGCCTCGGCGTCATCGTCGGCGGCCTGATCCTCGGCGTCGCCGAGACGCTGACCGGCTTCTACATCTCCACCGGCTACAAGGACGTGCCGGGCCTGATCCTGCTCCTCGTCGTGCTGTCGATCCGCCCCGTGGGGCTGTTCGGCAAGGCCGTGATCAAGAAAGTCTGAGCCGATGGCGCAATCCACCTTCGTGCCCGCCGCGGCCCCGGCGCCCTCGGCCTCCGCCGGGATCGGCCGGCATGTCGGGGCGCTCGGCGCCGTGCTCCTCGTGGTGTTCCTCGCCGCCTTCCCGCACGTGGTCACGAGCAGCTACTACATCCACCTGCTGCTGGTGATTGCGATCTACGCGATCCTGATCCTCGGGCTCGACATCGTCGTCGGCTATACCGGCCAGGTCAGCCTCGGCCATGCCGGCCTGTTCGGCGTCGGCGCCTACGCGGCGGCCGTGCTGTTCCTGCATTTCAAGCTCGGGATTTGGTGGGGGCTCCTCGCCGGAATCGGCGTCACCTCCGCCTTCGGCCTGCTGCTCGCGGTGCCGGCCTTGCGGGTCACCGGCCCGTACCTCGCCATGGTGACGCTCGCCTTCGGCACCATCGTCCAGATCTTCATCAACGAGCTGACGCCGATCACCAACGGGCCGCTCGGCATCACCCTGCCGCCGGCCCGCGTCATCGACTTCGCGATGTTTGGCATCACCCCGCCCTGGGGCGCGGCCGGCCGCAAGCTCGAATTCTACTATCTCGTCTGCGCCTGCCTGCTGGTGACGATCGTGGTGGTGAACCGCATCGTGCGCTCGCCGTTCGGGCGCGCCTTCGAGGCGCTGCGCGACTCGCCGATCGCCTGCGACTGCATGGGCGTCAGCGTCTACCGCTACAAGGTCTACGCCTTCGTGGTCTCGGCGGCGCTCGCGGGCCTCGCCGGCGCGCTGTTCGCCTGGTCGGAGCGCTACGTCGCGCCGAACTCCTACGGCTTCGAGCTCACCGTGCTGTTCCTGCTCGCGGTGACGATGGGCGGCCGGAAGTCGCGGGCAGGACCCCTGATCGGGTCGGCCATCATCGTGATGATGCCCAACATCCTGGCCGACATCGACCTCGTGCGGATCATGGCCGGTCTCATCGCCGCGGTGGCCCTCGTCGTCGGCATCCAGGCCTTCGTGCGGAAGGCCGAGAACCGCTTCGCCATCCTCGTGCCGGTGGTGCTCTGCATCCTGTTCCTGCCGGCGACGCTGGCGCTGCAATCGGTCACCGACTTCAGGCTCAGCGTGTTCGGCCTGCTGATCCTGTTCGTCGTCTACTACCTGCCCGACGGCATCGTCGGCTTCCTGCGCGAGAAGATCCCGGCGCTCCGCCCGGCCCACACCGCGGAGGGCAAGGCGCTCTCGGCCGACGGCGACGCGCTCATCGCGCAGCGCGGCAAGGCCGCCGGGACCGAGCCGCTGCTCAAGGTCGAGCAGGCCCTGATGCAGTTCGGCGGCCTGAAGGCGCTGGCCGGGATCGACCTGTCGGTGAAGCCCGGCACGATCCACGGGCTGATCGGCCCGAACGGCTCGGGCAAGAGCACGATGATGAACGTGCTCACCGGCATCTACAAACCCACCGCCGGATCGGTGACGCTGGCCGCCGCCGGCAGCGCCGCCAAGCGCCTCGACGGGCGCACGCCCTCCGAGATCGCGCTGTCGGGCGTCGCCCGCACCTTCCAGAACGTCCAGCTCTTCCGCGAGATGACGGCCCTGGAGAACGTACTCGTCGGCCTGCACCACGCTTTCCACGGCACGATCTTCGACGCGATCCTCGGCACGCCGCGGCGCAAGCGCGAGGAACGCGAGGCCCGCACCCGCGCCATGGCGATCCTCGACTTCATGGGCTTGGCGAGCCTCGCCCAGGTCGAGGCCCGCAACCTGCCCTACGGCAAGCAGCGCCTTCTCGAGATCGGCCGCGCGCTGGCGCTCGATCCCGTGCTGTTGTTGCTCGACGAACCCGCCGCCGGCTTGACCGCGCCCGACATCGCGGACCTCACCGCGATCATCCGCAAGATCCGCGACGCCGGCATCACCGTGATCCTGATCGAGCACCACATGGACGTGGTGATGGGCCTGTGCGACCGCGTCAGCGTGCTCGATTTCGGGCACAAGATCGCCGAGGGCGGCGCCCGCGAGGTGCAGGCCGACCCGAAGGTGATCGAGGCCTATCTCGGCGCCCCCGACGACATGGGCGGCACGGCCAGTGATGCTGGCAAGGACGCCGGCAAAGATGCCGGGAGGGAGCCAGCCCATGCTTGACGTCGCCAACCTGTCGGCCGGCTACGGCCAGATCGAGGTCCTGCACGGGCTCTCGTTCCAGGTGCCGAAGGGCAAGGTCGTTACGCTGATCGGCTCGAACGGGGCCGGCAAGACCACGACGATGCGGGCGCTCTCGGGCATGATCCAGCCGCGTTCGGGCTCGATCAAGCTCGCCGGCCGAGAGATCTCGGGCCTCGACAGCCACGACGTGGCGCGGGCCGGCCTCGCCCACTCGCCGGAGGGACGCCGGGTGTTCCCGACGCTGTCGGTCGAGGACAACCTGACGCTCGGCGCCTTCCCGCGGCTCACCGGCTCGCGGCCGAAGGGCGACGTCGCCGCCGACCGCGAACGCGCCTACGCGCTGTTCCCGCGGCTCAAGGAGCGCCGGCTGCAACTCGCCGGCACCCTGTCGGGCGGCGAGCAACAGATGCTCGCCATGGGCCGCGCCCTGATGCTGCGCCCCGACATCCTGCTGCTGGACGAGCCCTCGATGGGCTTGGCGCCGAAGCTCGTCGAGGAGGTGTTCCGCATCATCCGCCAGCTTAAGGAGGAGCAGGTGACGATGCTGCTCGTCGAGCAGTTCGCCATGGCGGCTCTGGGCGTGGCCGACTACGGCTACGTCCTGGAGAACGGCCGCATCCGGTTCCAGGGGCCGGCCGCCCAGCTCAAGAGCGATCCGGCGGTGCGGGCGGCCTATCTCGGCGGCGACCACTGATGGCGCCCCTCCGGGCGTCCGCTCGGATCGCGCCCGCCCGGGCGCCCGCTTGGCAATCCGGGGGGCGAGCCCCTACCTGTCGCCGGGCGACACCCCGGAGACACCCTTGGCACACGACGATTCAGGCCCTGCCCAGATGCACGCCACCACCATCCTGATGGTGCGCAAGGGGGGCCACGTCGTCATCGGCGGCGACGGCCAGGTCAGCCTCGGCCAGACCATCGTGAAGGGCAACGCCCGCAAGGTCCGGCGGCTGGCCAAGGGCGCGGTGATCGGCGGCTTCGCCGGCGCGACGGCCGACGCCTTCACCCTGTTCGAGCGGCTTGAGGCCAAGCTCGAACAGTATCCCGGGCAGCTCACCCGCGCCTGCGTCGAGCTGACCAAGGATTGGCGCACCGATCGCTACCTCCGCCGCCTCGAGGCGATGATGCTGGTGGCCGACAAGGACGTCAGCCTGCTGCTCTCGGGCGCGGGCGACGTGCTGGAGCCGGAGGGCGGCGTGATGGCGATCGGCTCAGGGGGCAACTACGCCCTGTCGGCCGCGCGCGCCCTGGAGGACACCGACCTCGACGCCGAGGCGATCGTGCGCAAGGCGATGCGGATCGCCGCCGAGATCTGCGTCTACACCAACGGCAGCCTCGTCCTCGAAACCCTCGACGCGGACTCGGTCTAACCCTCACCCAATCCGTCCCGACGGCCCTGGGGCCGCCGGGAGGCCGCGCGGCCGCTACTTGTCGAAGCTGTAATCGAGGTCGATGCCGTCCTTGCCGTCGTCGCTGGCCTTGAAGGTCATCTTCATGCGCTTCTCGGTCGTGCCCGTGTCCTGGGTCTCGTCCCAGACCGAGGTGTAGCGGCAGGTCATCCGCTTGGCCTTGCGATCCTCGAAGACCGTCTCGGGCTCGACCAGCGCCTTGAGCCGGCGCTTGCCGTCCTTGAAGTCGGGGGCGCCGTTGACCGAGGCCATCAAATCCGTGCGCACCGCGTCCTGCGCGCAGAGCCCACTCGCGGGGGCGGGCGGAGCCGCCGCGACGACCGGGGCCGGAGCGGGCGTCGTCGGCGCGGGCGCAGGCGCTGCAGCCGTCGGAGCGGGCGCCGGAGCCGCCGCCAGCACCGTGAACGGCCGCTCGACCTGGGTGGTGCAGTCGCTGAACTTGTCCCGCAGGGTGAAGGCGAGGACGTAGTCGCCCGGGTCGACGCCGGCGATGCCCAGCGTGAAGTGGAAGGAGAACTTCGGGTAGCCGTCCAGGATGCCGTCCTTCCCGGCTGTGAACTCCTTGTCGATCACGGCCTTCTGGCCGCCGAGGATCGCACCGCCCTTGCTCTGCAGCACGTAGTCGACGACCAGGCCGAACCGGACGTCGCCGCCGGCCACCGGCACCAGCGTCTCGCCGACCGGCTCCATGTAGGTGATGACCTTCTCGCTCGGCAGGAAGGCGCCCACGGCGCGCGGGTCGACGTCGCCGAACCCCTCCGACGGGCGCGTCACGAACAGCACCCGGCGCACGCCGAGGCTCTGGCTGGCGACCGGGGCTGCGGCCGGAGGAGAGGCTACGGCGGCGGGAGCCGGCGGCTTGGCCGCCGCGGGGGCTTCCGCCTTGCTCGCTTCCGATTTGCCCGCCCCGACCTTGCCGGACTGCACGGAGCCGCCCGACCAGAACCCGCCGCCACCGCCGCCGGCCGGGATCGTCACGCTCTTCATGATCGCCGACAGCGCGGTCTCGTTGGTCGCGCGGTCGTCCTCGGAGCCCCACACGGTGACCAGGACCGCCCGGTTGCGGTTCGCGTCGAGGGTGACGAAGTCGATGATCGCCTTGCCGTTCTTGTCCGTCGCCTGGTAGCGCTGCACCTGGCCCGGGGTGCCGTTGAAGTCGATGGTCTGCTCCGTCGGCTTGCCGACGAGCTTGACCTTGTTCTTCGTCAGATAGGCCTTGCTGTCCTTGATCAGCGAATCGAGGCGCGACTTGCTGTCGGTGGCGATGTTGACGACGATGTCGCCGTCCGCCGAGACGGAGGCGATCTCGGTCTCGTAGACGCTGGTGTCCCAGTCGTCCGGCATCGTCGCGGTGACGGCGGGCTCCTTCGCCGGCAGGACGATGTCCTTGGCGAAAGCCGGCGCGGCCAGCCCGACAAATAGGGCGGCCCCCACGATCCAACGTTTCATGTGCGTCACCCCCGAACCGGGCTCGAACATCGATCCGGCGCTCGAACTCTCATCCGGTCTGACGAAACGAAGGTCAAGGTTGTACCGGCGCCGCCCCCGGATTTATGCAGACGACCTCACGGTTTCGGTCGGAACGCGGCGACGAACAGGGCGATGTCCTGCTTACGCACCGCGTGCGTGCCGCGTCGAACAGGTTGTATGGGTAACGGGTCCTTGACAACCTGTGGATATGGTCCGCTGCGCAAGCACAGGGCCTGACGCGCATGACGATTGACGGCAAACTTCTCGGACTGGTCGGCGCCTCCAGTCTCGTGACCCTCGTGGTCGCAGGCGTGGGCCTCGACACCCTGCGCACGTTCGACCGATCGGTCGGCGCGGCGCGGAACGCCACCGAGAACGCGCTGTTCGCCGCCGAGCTCACCCGGCTCGCCACCGACACGGCGCTGGAATCGCGCGGAATCTACGCCGCCGCCGACACCCAGGCCGCGCGGAAATACGCCGCCGGCATCGTCCGCGACCTCTCGGCGATCGATGCGCTGCTGACCGAGTGGCGCCCGGCGGTGCCGGAGGCGGACCGGCCGCTGTTCGAGCGCGTGGCCAAGGACGCCGCGGAGTTCCGCCGGCACCGCACCGAGACGGCCCGCCTCGGCACCGAGGTCTCGCCGAAGGCCGCCGCCGAGCAGGGTTTCACCGACGCGAACCGCGACAACCGCGTCGCCTTCCAGACCGGCATCGAAACCTTCGTGAAGCGGAGCCGCGAGCGCATCGAGACCCTGAACGGCGCCGCCGAAGCGCTCTACGTCGAGCGCCTGCGGCTCCTCCTGGCGCTGGCGTTCGGCGGAACCCTCGGCGGCCTGCTCGTCGGCGGCCTCGTCGGCCATCGGATGATCGCCAAGCCCCTGCGGGCCGTCTCCACGGCGATCCGTCGCCTCGCGCAAGGCGACCGCGACCTGCCCCCGGTCAAGCCGTCGCGCGACGAGATCGGCGCGATCTGGGCGAGCATGCGCACGTTTGCCGACGCGATGGGGGAGGCGGACGCCCTGCGCCGCAGCCAGGCGCAGGCCGGCCTCGAAGCCGAGGCGATCAAGCGGGCAGAGATGGACACCCTCGCCGACCGCTTCCAGGTCAGCGTCGGCGGCCTCGTCGGCCATCTCGCCGCCTCAGCCGGCACGATGGAGGAGACCGCCCGCGCCATGGCGCGCAACGCCGAGCGCACCAGCCTGCAGTCGCAGGCGGTGATGGACGCCGCCGGCACCGCCTCGATGAACGTCCAGGCGGTGGCCGCGGCCACCGAGGAGCTGGCCGCGACCGCCAACGAGATCGGCGCGCAGGTCTCGCAGACCTCGATCGCCGCCGCCGGCGCCGTCGAGAACGCGCGGCGCACCGAGCAGTCCGTGCAGCGGCTCGCCCGCAGCGCCGCCAGCATCGGCGAGGTCGTCTCGCTGATCTCGGGTATCGCCGGCCAGACCAACCTGCTGGCGCTCAACGCCACGATCGAGGCGGCGCGCGCCGGCGAGGCCGGCCGCGGCTTCGCAGTGGTGGCTGCCGAGGTGAAGAGCCTCGCCGGCCAGACCGCCCTCGCCACCGACCGGATCACCGCCGAGATCGCCAAGATCCGCGACGCCACCGCCGACGCCGTGGCGGCGATCGAGGAGATCGGCGGCACCATCGGCTCCGTCCACGAGATCGCGATGGGCGTCTCCGCGGCGGTGGAGGAGCAGCAGCTCGCCACCCAGGAGATCGCCCGCAGCGTGAGCGACGCCGCCGAGGGGACGCGTGCGGTGAGCGAGACCATGGCCGAGGTCCAGGCCGCCGCCCTCCAGGCGGGCGACGCCGCCGGGCACGTCCTGGCTGCGGCCGGAGACCTCGCGCGCCGCTCCGCGGGCCTCGGCGGCGAGGTCGACGGGTTCGTCCGCGAGATCCGCGCCGCCTAAAGGCAGGCCGAGAACCGCTCTCGGGACCGCTCTCTGGATCGGCTCTGGTAAGCGTGGCGCCCTGCGCTTAGATCGGGGCGATGCGCCATCCCCCCTCGTGCCCGCAATCCTCCTGCCCGCCGTCCGTCCGGTGATCGACCACGCGCTCCTGTCGCGTGCGGTCGCCCGCGGCATCCTCACCGCGGCGCAGGTCGAGGCCCTCGACCGGCTCGCCCGCGAGGTGGCGGCTCCCGAGCCGGAGCGGGTGGACGACGACGAGCGCCTGCGCTTCATCACGGGCTTCGCCGACATCTTCGTCACCCTCGGCATCGCCCTGTTCCTTGGCGCGGCGTGGTGGCTAGCCGGCGACACCCTCGGCGAGACCGGAAGCCGGGTGCTCGTGGCGGCCCTGGCCTGGGGGCTCGCCGAGTTCTTCACCCGCCGCCGCAGGATGGCGCTGCCGAGTATCGCGCTGCTCGCGATCTTCGCGGTGGAATCCTTTCTCGCCGTCTCGTCGATGGCGGGCATCGCCGTCGGCTGGGGCAGCGCCCTGCCGGGACCGAGCGGTTCGGGCGCGCCGGCGCCGCTCCCCTATGCTGGGGCGGCACTCGCGACGCTGGCGCTGTGCGCCCTGCATTACCGGCGCTTTTCCGTGCCGATCACCATCGCGGCGGGCGCGGCGGCGCTCGCGGGCACGCTGCTGGCGCTGGCCTTCGCCCTCGTGCCGAGCCTCGACACCGGCGCCTTCAGCGCGTTGCTGGTCGCGGCGGGCCTCGCGGTCTTCGCGCTCGCGATGCGCTTCGACCTCGCCGACCGGCAGCGCCAGACCCGACGCACCGACATTGCGTTCTGGCTGCACCTGCTCGCCGCCCCGCTGATCGTGCATCCGATGCTGACCACGGTCCTCCGGAGCGGCGACGCGCCGACGACGGTCTCGGCGATCCTGGTGCTCGGGGTCGTCCTGCTGCTGGCGCTGGTGGCCCTGGTCACCGACCGGCGCGCGATCCTGGTCGCCGGCCTGACCTATGCCGGGATCGCGTTCGGAACCCTGATCCGCGATGCCGGATTCACCAGCCGGGCCGCCCCGCTGAGCTTCCTCGCGCTCGGCGCCTTCGTCCTGCTTCTCAGCGCCGGCTGGCACGCGATGCGGGGCCTCGTCCTGCGCGGCCTGCCCGCGCGCCTGGCAGCCCGGCTGCCGCACCCGATCGGAGCCCGATGACCACGTTTTCCCCCCGCGAGATCGTCTCGGAACTCGACCGCTTCATCGTCGGCCAACACGACGCCAAGCGCGCCGTCGCCATCGCGCTGCGCAACCGCTGGCGCCGGCAGCAGCTCACCGGACCGCTGCGCGAGGAGGTCGCGCCGAAGAACATCCTGATGATCGGCCCGACCGGTTGCGGCAAGACCGAGATCGCCCGCCGCCTGGCGCGGCTCGCCGGCGCGCCGTTCCTGAAGATCGAGGCCACCAAGTTCACCGAGGTCGGCTATGTCGGCCGCGACGTCGAACAGATCGTGCGCGACCTCGTCGAGGTGGCGATCGGGCTCGTGCGCGAGGAGAAGCGCAAGGCGGTCAAGGCCAAGGCCGAGGCGGCGGCCGAGAACCGCATCCTCGACGCCCTGGTCGGCCCGACCGCGAGCCAGCCCACCCGCGACAGCTTCCGCAAGAAGCTCCGCGACAGCCAGCTCGACGACAAGGAGGTCGAGATCGAGCTTGCCGGCAACCCGTCCTCGGGCATGCCGATGTTCGAGATCCCCGGCATGCCGGGCGCGTCCATGGGCGCGGTCAACTTGGGCGACATGTTCGGCAAGGCGTTCGGCGCCACCAAGGGCAAGCCGCGCCGGATGAGCGTGCGCGACGCCTACGCGCCTTTGCTGGCGGAGGAATCCGACAAGCTCGTCGACGACGACGCGCTGATCCGCGAGGCGATCCGCCAGGTCGAGGACAACGGCATCGTCTTCCTCGACGAGATCGACAAGATCTGCGCCCGCGAGGGCCGCTCCTCGGCCGACGTCTCCCGCGAGGGCGTGCAGCGCGACCTGCTGCCGCTGATCGAGGGCACGACGGTGACGACGAAGCACGGGCCGGTGAAGACCGACCACGTGCTGTTCATCGCGTCGGGCGCCTTCCACGTCTCGAAGCCCGCCGACCTGCTGCCGGAGCTGCAGGGCCGCCTGCCGATCCGCGTCGAGCTGCAGCCGCTCACCGTCGAGGACTTCAAGCAGATCCTCACCTCCACCGAGGCGAGCCTGCTCAAGCAGACGGTGGCGCTGATGCAGACGGAAGGCGTGACGCTGGCCTTCTCGGACGACGCGGTGGACGCGCTCGCCCGCGTCGCCGTGGAGGTGAACGGCTCGGTCGAGAACATCGGCGCGCGACGCCTCTCGACCGTGCTGGAGCGCGTCATCGACGAGGTCTCGTTCACCGCCACCGACCGGGCCGGGGAGACGGTGGCGATCGACGCGGCCTACGTCCGCGACCGGGTCGAGAGCCTCGCGGCCAACGCCGACCTCAGCCGCTTCATCCTGTAGCGTGGTGCGCCACATCGAGCGGGCAGGGGCGTCGGCGACGCTCCTGCCCGTCGTCGCGCTCGTCGCCGGCATGGTCTCGCTCCAGAGCGGGGCGGCCCTGGCCAAGAGCCTGTTCCCGGCCGTCGGCGCCGCCGGGGTGTCGAGCCTGCGCGTCGGCTTCTCGGCCCTGATCCTGCTCGCGGTGTGGCGGCCGTGGCGGCGAAGCCTCGGGCTTCGCGAGGCCGGGATCATCGCGCTCTACGGCGCGGCGCTCGGGATGATGAACCTGACCTTCTACCTCGCGCTGCGCACGATCCCGCTCGGGCCGGCGGTGGCGATCGAGTTCCTGGAGCCGCTCGCGGTCGCGCTCTCGGCCTCGCGCCGGGCGGCCGACTTCGCCTGGATCGGCCTCGCCATCCTCGGCCTCGGGTTGCTGCTGCCCCTGCGCGACGCCGGCGGCCTCGACCCGGTCGGCGTCGCCTACGCCCTGGTCGCGGCCCTGGCCTGGGCGCTTTACATCGTGTTCGGGCAGCGTGCCGGGCGGGTCGACGGCGGGCAGGCGGTGTCGCTGGGCATGCTGGCCGCCGCCCTGGTGGTGGCGCCGTTCGGCCTGGCGAGTTCCGGTGCGGCCCTGTTCGACCCGGCGACGCTGGTCCTCGGCTTCGGGATCGCGGTGCTGTCGAGCGCGCTGCCGTATTCCCTCGAGATGGTGGCCTTGCGCCGCCTGACGCGTCAGGCCTTCGGGGTGATGATGAGCCTGGAGCCGGCGATCGCCGCGCTTGCGGCGCTGATCCTGCTCGGCGAGCGCCTGTCGCCGCTCCAATGGCTGGCGATCGGCTGCGTGATCGCGGCCTCGGCCGGCATCACTGCCGGCGGTCGCCGGGCTGCGAAGGCGGCCGCGACGACGCCTTGAAGGCGGGCGCGGGCGGCCCCAGTGCGGTCAGCTCTCCCACACCTGCCCGGGCCGCAGCGCCAAAAAACGCGCGCGCGGCTGCCCGGCCTGGTCCATCGCGGCGTCCAGCGCCTCGGCCGGCGCCTCGATGCCCTCGTCGGTGAGCTTGAAGGTGCCCCAATGGTGCCCGAGCGCCTGGCGCGCGCCGAGCAGGTCGAGGGCGGCGACCGCGTCGGCCGGGTTCATGTGCTGCGCCTGCATGAACCAACGCGGCTCGTAGGCGCCAATCGGCAGGGTCGCGAGCCGCGGAGCCCCGAAGCGCGTCCGCACGTCGCGGAAGATCGCCCCGTCGCCGAAGCCGGTGTCGCCGACATGGTAGTGGACGCCCTCGGGCGACGTGATCACGAAGGCGCACCACAGCGCCATGCGCCGGTCGTTCAGACCGCGGGCCGACCAGTGGTAGGCCGGCGTCAGGTGCACGCTCACGCCATCGCCCAGGTCGACCGAGCTGCCCCAGTCGCGGGTCTCGACGTGCATCGTCTCGTCGTAGCCGCGCAGGATCGCGTCGTTGCCGAGCGGCGCGACGACGAGCGGCTGGTGCGCCTGCCAGATCCGCGCGAGGCTCGGCCCGTCGAGATGGTCGTAGTGGTTGTGGGTGATCAGCACGGCATCGATCGGCGGCAAGTCAGCCATCGCGATGCCGGGCGGGTTGACCCGCTTCGGCCCGGCGAAGCGCACCGGGCTCGCGCGCGCTGCGAAGACCGGGTCGATCAGGATGTTGCGGCCGGCGACCTGCACGAGGTAGCTCGCATGCCCGATCAGCACGACGCGCAGGTCCAAGACGCGCTCCGGCGGCCGGTCGGCCGTGAACGGGCTCGGATAGCGTTTCGGCCACGCCGTGCCGCCGCGCTCCGCCTTCCAGCGGACGACGTCGCCCAAGGACTTGTCGGCGGCTTGCGTCTTGTCGGCGACCTGGGCCTTGTCGACGACCTGGGCCTTGTCGACGACCTGGCCGGGCGCGAAGAACCGCACGCCGTCGAAGTGGTCGCTCGTCGGCCCGCGGTAATACGGGTTCCGCCCGCGCCGGTGCACGGCGTAGCCGACGCCGCCCAGGGTCATCACCGTGGCCGCGCTCGCGGCCGTGAGCAGGCTTCGCCGTTTCATGCCGTGATCACATGGCTGGCGCCGCCTGGGAATCAAGCCGACGTCCCTGTCGTCGCGAACTGGCACCGGGGACAGCCTCCGCGAAAATCGGCGCGAACTTCGCCTTGTGAACAGACGGCGGCCTCGCGCTGCGCTATGGCCTTGATGCACGTGAGGATCGAACCGCTGCCGCCATGGCCGTCACCGCCGCCCCGTCCTTCGGCAGGAACCTCCTGCTGCGCGCCCTGCAGCCCGCCGACCGGGCGCTGATTGCGTCCTACGCCGAACCGGTGGAGTTCGTGCGCGGCGACGTCGTGTTCGGCTCGGGCGACCCGGTCTCGCACGTCACCTTCCCCTGCGACCACACGGTGGTCACCCTGGCGATCACCATGCTCGACGGCCGCATGGCCGAGACGGCGACGGTGGGCTGGGAGGGCGCCGTCGGCGGCGTGGTCAGCCAAGGCTACCTGCCGGCCTTCAGCCGCTCCGTGGTGCAGATCGGCGGCCCGGCCTTGCGCGTGGAAGCCGGGCGCCTCCAGGCGGCCAAGCAGGCCTCGCGTACCCTGCGCAACCTGTTCACACGCTACTCCGACTGCCTGATCGCCCAGCTCCTGCAATCGGTCGCCTGCAACGCCCTGCACCCGATCGAGCAGCGCGCGGCCAAGTGGCTGCTGACCCTGCACGACCGGCTCTCGACCGACGTCCTGCCGATCACCCAGGACGTGTTAGCCGAGATGCTCGGCGTGCGCCGCACCTACCTGTCGGGCGTCCTGCGCGGCCTGCACGACCGCGGGATGATCGCGGTGGCCCGCGGACGCATCACCATCCGCGACCGGGCGGCCCTGGAGCGGGCGGCCTGCGAGTGCCACGACCGCGTGCGCCGCCATTTCGAGGACGTGCTCGGCGCGGTCTACCGCGACGACGGCACGCTGGTCGCCGTCGACCCGGCGGCGGCCGGCGCGGCGGGTTCGGCCGCGCAAGGCGGTTCGGCCGCGCGAGAAAAGGCGGCGTGAGGCCATGACCGCCGCACCGACCCCGGACCCGCTCGACGGCGCGCGCCTCGCCGCCCTCGACGAATACGGCATCCTCGACACGCCCGCCGAGAGCGGCTTCGAGGATATCGTCCTCCTGGCCTCGCAGGCCTGCGAGACCCCGACGGCGCTCGTCAGCTTCGTCGCCAAGGACCGGCAATGGTTCAAGGCGCGGATCGGGTTCGACCCGTGCGAGACGCCGCTGACCCAATCGGTCTGCGCGCACGCGCTCGGCCGCGACGGCATCCTCGTCATCCCCGACCTGACCCGCGACCCGCGGACCCGCGACAACGCCCTCGTCACCGGCGATCCGCAGATCCGGTTCTATGCCGGGGCGCCGCTGCACACGCAGGACGGCTTCGCGCTGGGCACGCTCTGCGTCATCGACTCCGTGCCGCGCCCCGAGGGCTTGACGGCGCGGCAGACGGCGACCCTGACCGCGCTGGCGCGCCAGGTGATGGTCCAGCTCGAATTGCGCCGGGCGATCGAGAACCGCGAGCAGGCGCTGGCCGCCCGCGCCCGCGCCGAGGAGCAGCTGCGCCTCGCGGTCGAGGCCACCGGCATCGGCATCTTCGACTTCGACCTCGCCACCGGCGAGCTGCGCTGGGACGCGCGGGTGCGTGCCTTGTTCGGCGTGCCGGCGCGCGGCCCGATCACCTACGCGGAGACCTATCTCGGCGGCGTCCACCCCGACGACCGGGAGCGCGCGGACGCGGCGGTCCGGGCGGCCATGGACGCGGACGGCGTCGGCGTGTTCGATACCGACTACCGGGTGATCGCGGCCGACACCGGCGTCGAGCGCTGGCTCGCGGCCCGCGGCCGGGCGATCGTCGAGGACGGCGTCGCCGTCCGCTTCATCGGTTCGGTCCGCGACATCACCGAGCACAAGGCCGCCGACCTCGCCCTGAAGGCGACCGAGGAGCGCTACCGCCTGGCGGCGCGCGCCACCACCGACGCGATCTGGGACTGGGACCTCGTTGCCGACCAGGTCCGCTGGAACGAGGCGCTGACGCTCGCCCACGGCCACGACCTCGGCGCGGTGGTGCCGCAGGGCGCGTGGTGGCTCGCCCAGATCCATCCGGAGGACCGCGACCGGATCGCCCGCAGCATCCACGCGGCGATCGACGGCACCGTGGAGACCTGGACCGACGAGTACCGCTTCCGGCGCGGCGACGACAGCTACGCCGCCGTGATCGACCGCGGCTACATCATCCGCGACGACGCCGGCCGGGCGGTGCGGATGATCGGGGCGATGCTCGACATCACCCGCCGCAACGAGACCGAGCGGCGCCTGCGCCAGAACCAGGCGCAGCTCGACACCGTCCTGCAGACCATGCCGGTGGGCATCCTGCTGGCGGAGGCGCCGAGCGGACGGATCGTGTTCGGCAACCCGCGCCTGGAGCGCATCCTCGGCCACCCGACCGTGCAGGCCGAAGACCGGGACGGGTACGGCGCCTACCGCGCCTACAGGGCCGACGGGTCGCCGGTGCCGCCCGGGGACTACCCGCTCGCCCGCATCACCGCCGGCGAGGTCGACCACGCCGAGCTGGAGGCGCATTACCAGCGGCCTGACGGGTCGCGCCGCTGGATCGAGATCATCGGCGAGGCCGTGAAGGATTCCAACGGCGTCACCATCGGCGCGGTGGTTGCGGTCGGCGACATCGAGGACCGCAAGCGCGCTGCGCAGCAGCAGGACATCCTCCACCACGAGCTCGGGCACCGCCTGAAGAACACCCTCGCCCTGGTGCAGGCGATCGCGACGCAGACCCTGCGCAACGTCACCGATCTGGATGCGGCCCGCGAGGCCTTGTCGGCCCGCCTCGTGGCCATGGGCAAGGCCCACGACATCCTGCTCTCCGGCGAGAGCGAGAGCGCGGGGATGGAGGCGGTGCTGCGCGGCGCCCTGAGCATCCACCACGACGGCGGGCCGCAGCGGTTCCGACTCTCGGGGCCCGACCTCGCGGTCGGCCCGAAGGCGGCTCTGTCGCTGGCGCTGATGGCGCACGAGCTGGCCACCAACGCGGTCAAGTACGGCGCGCTCTCGGTGCCGGACGGCAGCGTCGTCCTGCGCTGGGAGGTCGAGGGCCGCGACCGCGCGGACGGGAGCGCCGTCATCCACCTGCTCTGGCGCGAGCAGGGCGGTCCGTCCGTGGTCGAGCCGACCCGCAAGGGGTTCGGCACCCGCCTGATCGAGCGCGGCCTCGTCGGCGCGATCGGCGGCACGGTGAGGCTCGCCTACCCGGAGAGCGGGGTCACCTGCACGGTCACGGCCCCCTTGAGCGGGCTGCTCGAATCGTAAGCTGGACGCCGGTCTCGCTCAGCCCGGATCGTCCGCGGGCTTCGGCCCGGCGGGCGTGAAGAAATCCTCCGGCGGCGCCACCACGACGCGACGCGCCGCGACGTCGAGGTCGGGGACGAAGGCCTTTGTGAAGGGCAGGAGCGCCGTGGCGCCCCCCTGTACGGGCTTGATCTCCAGGAGGTCGCCGCCGCCGTAGTTCGGCACCGCGACGACGGTCCCGATCACCGTGCCGGCGGCGTCGATCGCCGGCAGCCCGACGAGGTCGGCGGTGAAGACCTCGTCCGCATCCGGCTCGCCGAGGCGCTCGCGGGGGACGTAGAGGAGGGTGCGGTTCAGGGCCTCGGCGCCGGTCCGGTCGGAGACGCCGCGGACGCGCGCGACCAGGAGGTCGGGCGACGACCCGGGAGCCGGGCGCACGCTCGTGAGTTCGAACGTCCGGCCGTCGGCCGAAACGAGCGGGCCGTAGCCGGCGATGGCCTGCGGGTCGCCGGTATAGGATTTCAGGCGGATCTCGCCGTTGAGCCCCTGCGCCCGGCCGAACTCGCCCATCACGACGAGGTTCGGGTCGACCGAGACGGGGGCCGGCTTCGCCGCGGGCTTGGGCCGCGGCGAAGTCTGGGTGTCGGGCGCGATGGCGCCGCGGCGCGCGCCGTCGCCGCGGGATGGGCCTGCGGGACGACGCATGCTCTGGCTCCTCAGGCGGCCGCGTCCTCGGCGGGCTTGGCGGCCTTCTCGGCGCGCTTGGCGGCGCGCTCCTTGGCCTTCTCGCCCGGCTCCGCCTTCTGCGGGTTGTTGCGGGTCGGGCGCTTGGCGAGCCCCGCGGCGTCGAGGAAGCGTAGCACGCGGTCGGTCGGCTGCGCGCCCTTGGCGAGCCAGGCCGTGATCTTCTCGGCCTCGAGCACGATGCGGGCCGGGTCATCCTTGGCCTTCATCGGGTCGTAGGCGCCGACCTTCTCGATGAAACGGCCATCGCGGGGGGCGCGGGCGTCGGCGACGACGATGCGGTAGTACGGGCGCTTCTTGGCGCCGCCACGGGTGAGGCGGATCTTGAGGGACATGTCTTCAACTCCTGATGTGCTTCGATCGATCAACGAATGGTGAGTAGTGAGTAGCGAATGGAAGGCCGAAAGCCGCATTCGCTATTCGCTACTCCCCCTTCGCCCTACTTCTTCTTCCCGAACGGGAAGCCGCCGAGACCCGGCATCTTCGAGCCTCCGAGGCCCGGAAGGCTCGGCATCTTGCCAGCCCCCCCGAGGCCGGGGGGCATCGGCGGCAGCTTGCCGCCGAACTGCTTCTGCATCGCCTCGATCTGCTCCGGCGTCGGCTCGGGCATTCCCGGCGGAAGGCCGGGCATCCCGCCGCCCATGCCGCCCGGCATCCCGCCGCCGCCGAGGCCGAACATCGAGCCCAAAGCCTGGCCGATGCCGCGTTTGCCCGAGCCCATCGCCTTCATCATGTCGGCCATGGTCCGGTGCATCTTCAGGAGCTTGTTCAGCTCCTCGACCTTGGTGCCCGAACCCGCCGCGATGCGCTTCTTGCGGGAGTTCTTGAGCAGGTCGGGGTTCTTGCGCTCCTGCGCGGTCATCGAGGAGATGATCGCGCGCTGGCGCTTGAACATGTTCTCGTCGAGGTTGGCGCCCTCGACCTGCTTCTTCATCGCGCCCATGCCGGGCAGCATGCCCATCAGGCCGCCGATGCCGCCCATCTTCTCCATCTGTCCGAGCTGCATCGACAGGTCGTCGAGGTCGAACTTGCCCTTGCGCATCTTCTCCGCGGTGCGGAGCGCCTGCTCGTGGTCGATGGTCTCGGCCGCCTTCTCGACGAGCGAGACGATGTCGCCCATGCCGAGGATGCGGTTGGCGACGCGGGAGGGATGGAACTCCTCCAGCGCGTCGACCTTCTCGCCGGTGCCGACGAGCTTGATCGGCTTGCCGGTGACGGCGCGCATCGAGAGCGCCGCGCCGCCGCGCGAATCGCCGTCCATGCGGGTGAGCACGATGCCGGTGACGCCGAGCCGCTGGTCGAAGGCGCGCGCGGTGTTGACCGCGTCCTGGCCGGTGAGCGCGTCGGCGACGAGCAGCACCTCGTGGGGGTTCGTCGCCGCCTTCACCTCGGCGGCTTCCTGCATCAGGGCCTCGTCGACCGTGGTGCGGCCGGCGGTGTCGAGCATCACCACGTCGAAGCCGCCGAGCCGGGCGGCGTCCATGGCGCGCTTGGCGATCTGCACCGCCGACTGGCCGGCGACGATCGGCAGGCAGGCGACGCCGACCTGGGCCGCGAGGATCGCCAGCTGCTCCATCGCTGCCGGGCGGCGGGTGTCGAGGGAGGCGAGCAGCACCTTGCGCTTCTCGCGGTCGGACAGGCGCCGGGCGATCTTGGCCGTGGTGGTGGTCTTGCCCGAGCCCTGCAGGCCGACCATCAGGATCGGCACCGGGGCGGGGGCGTTCAGGTCGATCACGCCGGCATCGGTGCCGAGCATGGCCACGAGCTCGTCGTTGACGATCTTCACGACCATCTGGCCGGGCGTGACCGACTTCAGCACGACGGCGCCGACGGCCTTCTCGCGCACCGCGTCGGTGAAGCCGCGCACCACTTCGAGGGCCACGTCGGCCTCGAGCAGGGCGCGGCGGACCTCGCGCATCGCGGCGGTGACGTCGGCCTCCGTCAGCGCGCCCCGGCGGGTGAGGCCGGACAGGATGCCGGACAGGCGGTCGGAAAGGCCCTCGAACATGGTGCTACTGGTCCAGGCCGGACGCGGCGGCGCGGCGCGCCTGGAACGCGTCCTCGAAGGCAATGAGCGCGCGGGCGAACTTGTCCCGGCACTCGGGATTGCAGAAGCCGACCACGGCGCCGTTGTAGAGCGTCAGGGAATCGGCCGCGATCGGCTTGCCCGACCAGGGGCAGAGCTCGTTCACGGCATCCTCGATGCGCAGGGCGGCGGATGGTGTCATGGCGTAAAGGTCATGGCGTGGGTCAAGGACGGCCTTCGTGAGAACACCTGCCGCCAACGCCGAGCACGCCCGAGGGCGCGGACGCGCTGTCGGGCGTTGACCTCCGGCCTCGATGGACCGGTCGGCTTCGGAATCGACGACGAACGTCGGATGCGCCGGGCGATACGGAAGCCGGCGCCAAAAGTCAATTTTTGCATGCCCCGGCAGCTTCCCCGGCAGCCGCCCCTACGGCCGGGCTCGCCTTTTCGCCCGCCTCTCCCACCTTCGATGATCCGACGAAGCATGAAGGAGGACGACCGCATGGCATACGTCTCGGCCAAGATCAGGGACGAGGGCAGGGCCGCCAAGACGCAGGGCGCGCCGCTCTCGGCCGACCCGTATCCCGCCGGCTCCCAGGACAGCGCCGACTGGCTCGAAGGCTACACCTTCGACGAGTGCGAGCAGAACGTCGACCGCGAGGTCGAGCCAGGGGTCGAGCCAAGCGTCGACACCGGCAAGGCCTGACGGAGGAGGGCGGGATCCGGCCCACATTCTCGCGATCGAACGCAGACGCAGCGTTAACTTTTACCGATCGTTAAGCATGTTCGGCACTGAATGGCCTCGATCGTTGAGGACACACCGATGTCGGACCCCGCCCGCAACCTGCCCCCGTACGAGTCCGGTGGACGCCCGACCCCGGGCCCGCTGCGCGACTGGCTCGCCGCCATGAAGGCCCAGGCG
>NZ_VRUW01000058.1:0-31954 GCF_008039475.1 Methylobacterium sp. WL12
ATCAGTCGATGCCGCAGGCTCGCCCGTGATCACGAGGCGACGGCCTCTTCCGCACTCGCCTTCTTCGTCCTGGCAGCAGCCATGATCCTCGTCAGACGCCTGGCACGAGCGTTATGAAACGGGGTCTTAGACCTGCACCCGCCAGATCTCCTCGGCGTATTCCCGCATCGAGCGGTCGGAGGAGAACCACGCCATCCGCGCGGTGTTGCGGATCGCCATGGCCCACCAGCGGGCCTGGTCCTTCCAGGCGGCGTCGATCTGGCGCTGGGCCCGCCAGTAATCGTCGAAGTCGACGGTGAGCAGGTACTGGTCGCGGTGGCGCAGGTCGTCGGTCAGCGGCCGGAAGCGGTTCGGCTCGTCGGGCGAGAACCGGCCCGAGGCGATCATGTCGAGGGCGGCGCCCAGGCGCGGAGAGGCCTGGATCGCCTTTTGGGCGTAGTTGGTCTCGGTGATGCGCGCCTGCACGCCGGCGGCGTCGAGGCCGAAGATGAAGATGTTGTCCGCGCCGACGTGGTCGCGGATCTCGATGTTGGCGCCGTCGAGCGTGCCGACGGTGAGCGCGCCGTTCAGCGCGAGCTTCATGTTGCCGGTGCCCGACGCCTCCATGCCGGCGGTGGAGATCTGCTCGGACAGGTCGGCGGCCGGGATGATCGCCTCGGCGAGGCTCACCGAGTAGTTCGGCAGGAACACCACCTTCAGCCGGTCGGCGACCTCGGGGTCGTCGTTGACGGCCTTGGCGACGTCCAACGCCAGCTTGATGATCAGCTTGGCCTGGCTGTAGCTCGGCGCCGCCTTGCCGCCGAAGATCTTGACGCGGGGCGTCCAATCCTTGTGCGGCTCGGCCTTGATCGCCTGGTAGAGCGCCACCGTCTCGATGACGTTGAGCAGCTGGCGCTTGTATTCGTGGATGCGCTTGATCTGCACGTCGAACAGGGCCGAAGGGTCGACCTCGATCCCGGTGCGCTCGGCAATGATTTCGGCGAGCGCCTGCTTGCGGCTGAAGCGGGCCGCCGCGTAACGCTTCACGAAGGCCGGATCCTCGGCGAAGGCATCGAGGCCGCGCAGCAGGCCCGGGTCGTCGAGGACGCCGGATCCGACGGCCTCGACCGCGAGCCGGGTCAGGCCGGGGTTGGCGTTGTGGAGCCAGCGGCGGAAGGTGATGCCGTTGGTCTTGTTGACGATCTTGTCGCCGTCGAGGGCGTGCAGGTCGCGGAACACCGTCGAGCGCATCAGGTCGGTGTGGAGCGCGGAGACGCCGTTCACCCGGCGGGCGCCGTGGAAGGCGAGGTGCCCCATCCGCACGCGACGCCCCTGCGATTCGTCGATCAGCGAGACCGAGGCGAGGTGGGCGGCGAAGTTCGTCTCGCCCTGCCGGCCGTGGCGGCCCTGCTCTTCGAGGTGCATCCAGTTGATCAGGTAGATGATCTGCATGTGGCGCGGCAGCAGCCGTTCCATCAGCTCCACCGGCCAGGTCTCGAGGGCTTCCGGAAGCAGGGTGTGGTTGGTGTAGTGCAGCGTGTTGGTGGTGACGTGCCAAGCGTCCTCCCACTGCAGGCCGTGATCCTCCAGCAGGATGCGCATCAGCTCCGGTACCGCGATCGCCGGGTGCGTGTCGTTGAGCTGGATCGCGGCGTGGTCGTGCAGCGAGCGGACGTCGCCGCGCTCGGCCACGTGCCGCCGGACGAGGTCCTGCAGCGAGGCGGAGGTGAAGAAGTATTCCTGGCGCAGGCGCAGCTCCTGGCCGGCGGTGGAGGAATCGCTCGGATACAGCACCCGCGAGATCGCCTCGGCCCGCATCCGGGCGGAGACCGCGCCGACGTGGTCGCCGCCGTTGAACTGCGCCAGCTCCACCGGCGCCTCACTCTCGGCCTTCCAGAGCCGCAGCGTGTTGACGGTCTTGCCCTTCCAGCCGACCACCGGCACGTCGTGCGCCACGGCCAGCACGGTCTCGGCGGGATACCAGTGCCGGCGGATCACGCCGTCCGACACCGCGGCCATGGTGACGTGGCCGCCGAAGCCGATCGTGTAGGTCGCGTCCGGCCGCGCGAACTCCCACGGGTTGCCTTCCGCGAGCCAGGTCTCGGGCGCCTCGCGCTGCCAGCCGTCCTCGAAGGTCTGCCGGAACAGGCCGTGATCGTAGCGGATGCCGTAGCCCATCGCCGGGATGCCGATGCTCGCCATGCTCTCCATGAAGCAGGCGGCCAGCCGCCCGAGGCCGCCGTTGCCGAGCGCCGCGTCGGGCTCCGCGCCCTCCACGGTGCCGAGGTCGACGCCGAGGCTCTGCAACGCGGCGCGGGTGGTCTCGACGAGGCCGAGGTTGTTCATCGCATCGGACAGAAGCCGACCGATCAGGAATTCGAGGGAGAGGTAGTAGACGCGCTTGTTCGGCACCGACGCGTCCGTCGCCTGGCAGGCGTCGACGATCCGGTCGCGCAGCGCAAGCGCGGTGGCGGCGAACCAGTCGCGCTCGCGCGCCGTCTCGGGGGTCTTGCCGATGGCGTAGGCGAGCTTGCCGCGGATCGCCTCGCGAAGGTCGGCGACGGCGTCGCCGGAGGCGGGCTGAGCCGGCTTGTCCCAGACGGCGGGCTCGCGGAACGTCGCATGGGTCGTCCGCTCCGGTGCATCGGACCGGTCTTCACCGGGTGCGGGTGCCAGAATAGCGTCTTTCAGCACGTGCAATCCCCCATCGTCCGCGCCAGCGCGTCTTCGCGTCTCGAGCGCCACTAGCGTCCTTCGGCGGTTCTCGACCTCGCCACCTGAGGATCGACGATCCTGCGGTCGCTCACCGATCTTGTCGAGGCGTCGCCGGGGCCCGACCACGTCGGCGGCGGCGATCTCGTCCGCCTTTGTGTCCTTTCAGACACAAGCACCGTCGCACCCAAACCCGACAGGACTTTGTCACGCCGGTGTTGAACTCCGGGTGAACCCTGGCCCCATCGCGCCCTGCCTGCGGAGCCGCTAAAGCCGGGGCCTGTCAACTTCGGGGATATCGTCCATGGCCGACACCGTCTGGTGGAAGCGCGGCACCGTCTACCAAGTCTACCCGCGCTCGTTCCAGGACACGGACGGCGACGGGATCGGCGACCTGCGCGGGATCACGGCGCGGCTCGAACACCTCGCCTGGCTCGGGGTCGACGCGGTCTGGATCTCGCCGATCTATCCCTCGCCGATGGCCGATTATGGCTACGACGTGGCGGATTACTGTGGAATCGACCCGCTCTTCGGCACGCTGGCAGACTTCGACGACCTCGTTGCAGAAGCCCGCCGGCGGCGACTGAAGGTGATTCTCGACTTCGTGCCGAATCACAGCGCGATCACGCATCCGTGGTTTGCCGAAAGCCGCGCCTCGCGAACGAACCCGCGGCGGGACTGGTACATCTGGCGCGATCCGGCGCCGGATGGCGGCCCGCCCAACAACTGGCTCAGCAACTTCGGCGGCCCGGCCTGGACGCTCGATCCGGCGACCGGGCAATTCTACTACCACGCCTTCCTGAGCGAGCAGCCCGACCTGAACTGGCGCAACCCGGAGGTCCGCGCCGCCATGCACGACGCCCTGCGGTTCTGGCTCGACCGCGGCGTCGACGGGTTCCGCGTCGACGTGATCTGGCACCTGATGAAGGACGCCGGATTTCGCGACAACCCGGAGAACCCGGACTTCTCGCCCGAGCAGGCGGAGATCAACCGCTTCGCCCAGGTCTACTCGGCCGACCGCCCGGAGGTCCTGGACGTCATCGCCGAGATGCGCGCGGTGCTGCGCCCCTACGGCGAGCGGGTGCTGATCGGCGAGATCTACCTGCCGATGGAGCGGCTGATGGCCTATTACGGCCCTGATCTGAGCGGCGCCGACATGCCGTTCAACTTCCAGTTGATCCAGACGCCGTGGACCGCCGAGGCGGTGTCCGACCTCGTCGAGAACTACGAGGCGGCCCTGCCCGAGGGCGGCTGGCCGAACTGGGTGCTCGGCAACCACGACCAGCCGCGCATCGCCGCCCGCGTCGGACCGGATCAGGCGCGGATCGCGGCGATGCTGCTGCTGACGCTGCGCGGCACGCCGACGCTGTACTACGGCGACGAGATCGGGCTCGCCCACGTGCCGATCCCGCCCGACCGGGTCCGCGACCCGTGGGAGCGCAACGAGCCCGGCCACGGCCGCGACCCCGAGCGGACGCCGATGCAGTGGGACGGCGAGACCCATGCCGGCTTTTCCACCGCAGAGCCCTGGCTGCCGCTCTCGCCGGATGCGGCGACCCGGAACGTCGACGCCCTGCGCGACGACCCGACCTCGATCCTCACGCTGTATCGGCGGCTCCTCGCCCTACGCCGCGAGCACGCGGCACTGTCGGTGGGCGCCTATCGCGGCGTCGCGGCCAGCGCCGCGGACGTGTTCGCCTACGAGCGCTTTTCCGCGGACGGCGTGTTCCGCATCCTGCTCAATTTCGGCGAGGCGGCGCACGCCCTCGACCTGAAGGGCGACGAAACCTGGACGGTGGTGCTGTCGACCCGGGGCCATCGCGGCGGGGAGCGCACCGCTGCAACGGTCGAACTCGGGCCGAACGAGGGGCTGATCCTGCGCAGGATCTAGGCGCGCGACCGCTTATGCCGCAGTGCAATGCGATGAACCGCCCATTAACGGTCTGATGGCCTAGATTGTGCGTCGCAGCGGAAACCGGCGGGGCACGAGGGCGTTGGCAATGTCGAGATCGGTTGCGGATGAAGCGGTGCGCCAGGACCGTTCCGCACGGCGCGGAATCCCCTTGATGGTCGAGCCCCAAGCGTTCCATTCCGCTTCTGCGAACGCCCTCCGGCCGATCCCGACGCCGTCGAACGCCCTGCCCGACCTTCGCACCGCACTGCAGCCCCGCATCCTCTACGCCACGCCGGAGATGGCCGACTTCGTCAAGACCGGCGGTCTCGGCGAGGTGGCCGGCGCGCTGCCGCGAGCGCTGCGCAAGCAGTACGACGTCCGCGTCCTGATCCCCGGCTACCGGCAGGTGGTGGAGGCGTTCCCGTCCATGCCCGTGGTGGCGCGGCTCGACGGCTTCGCCGGCGTCCCGCCCTGCGATCTCGGCCTCGTCGAGACCGGCGACGGCCTTCGCATCTACGTCCTGCTCAGCCCCGACCTGTACGAGCGCGACGGCACGCCCTACGGCAACGCCGACGGCGACTTCTCCGACAACGACCTGCGCTTCGCGCGGCTGAGCCTCGCGGCCGCAGAGATCGCGCAGGGTGCCGACCCCGCCTGGGCCGCCGACCTGCTCCACCTCAACGACTGGCAATCGGCGCTGGCCCCGGCCTACCTCGCCTGGCGCCGCATCCGCGTGCCGAGCGTGCTGACGATCCATAACCTCGCCTACCAGGGCTTGTTTCCGCGTGAGACCATGGCCCGCCTCGGCATGCCCGAGGACGCCTTCGACATGAACGGCGTCGAGTTCTACGGGCAGCTCTCGTTCCTGAAGGCGGGCCTGTACTACGCCACCCACGTCACCACGGTGAGCGAGACCTACGCCCGCGAGATCCTGACGCCGGATTCCGGCTGCGGCCTCGACGGCCTGCTGCGGACGCGGGCGGCGCAAGGCCGGCTCGCCGGCATCCTCAACGGCATCGACGAGAGCTGGGACCCACGCACCGACCCGCACCTCGCCACCCGCTTCGAGGCCGACGACTGGAAGGGCAAGCGCGCCAACGCCGAATCGGTGCGGCGCCAGTTCGGGCTTGCGGTCTCGCGCGGGCCGCTCTTCGCCATCGTCTCGCGCCTCGTGCACCAGAAGGGCATCGACCTCTCGATCCAGGCTGCGGAGACCATCGTCGCCGAGGGCGGCCAGCTCGTGGCCATCGGCCAAGGCGAGGCCCGGTTCGAGGACGCGCTGCGCGGCCTCGCCCGACGCCACCCGGATTCGGTCGGCGTCCACGTCGGGTTCGAGGAGCGGGACGCCCGCCGGATGTTCGCCGGCAGCGACTTCCTGCTGATGCCGTCGCGCTTCGAGCCCTGCGGCCTTGCGCAGATGTACGCCCAGCGCTTCGGCTCGCTGCCGATCGTGCGACGCACCGGGGGCCTCGCCGACACGGTCGAGGACGGCGTCACCGGCTTCACCTTCGCCGACCCGTCGCCGCGGGGCTTCACCGGCGCCGTGCGCCGGGCGCTCGACACCTTCGCCCAGAAGAAGCGGCTCAACGCCATGCGCCGGACGGCGATGTCGCGCACCTTCGGCTGGGACGAGGCCGCCGCCAACTACGGCGACCTCTACGGCCGCGCATTCGGCAACGGCGCCGCCCTGCGCTGGCGCGCCGCCTGAGGCACAACGACACGAGGTCGCGCCCGTCACAGGGTCGCGAACGGCACAACGGTGAGCCCGATGGCCGCGAGCGCGATCGGCGCGAACCGGAGAACGCGGCGCCTTGATCCGGTCGCGGCGTTCGCCATTGAGAGCGCGAACAGCGGCAGGATCGGCAGCAGGTAGCGCCCCTGCGGACCGTCGACGCGGGGATCGCCGACATTCGTCCAGCTGAGATACTGCGACAGCAGGACGAGCCACAAAGCGAGCCCGGCGGCGAACGCCATCAGCGCGAGCGACGCCCCGCCCTCGCGTCGTCTTCCGGAGCCGGCCGCTGCCGCGGCGAGCGCAGCGATCCACAGCCAGACGACGATTTTGGGCAGGTGGCGATCGTGCCAGCCGAGGATGCCGACCGTGCCCTCGGACAGCATGACCAGGTGCTTCACCGAAAGGAGGAAGCGCGCCGGCACGGTGACGAAGCGGACCGGGTCCGCCGTCAGCACGCGAAGCTGTGCTGCCGGATCGGTGCCCAGGAACGTCGCCGGACGCTCGCCCGGCCAGAGCGGACCCGCCTCGTAGGCCGCGCGCGGCACCGGCGTCGCGATAGTCGCCGTGGCGTACACGGTCCAGAGCGCAGCGGGCAGCACGACCGCCGCGACCAATGCCAGGCGTGGCAGCAGCCCGGCGCCGACCTGCCGCCAGGTCCCACTTGGGAGCGGCAGAAGCAGCATCAGCGCGATCGGCGCGTAGGGCGGCTTCGCCAGCAGGATCAGGGCGACGAGCACGGCCGCGGCGGCGTAGCGCCGTCTGCCCGGCGGCGCACCCGTCTCGACGGTCAGGAGTGCGGCCGCGAGGATCGCGGTGGCGACGATCAGGCCGTCCTGGTTAAACGAGGCGGCGAGCGACAGCGCCATCGGCAGGGCGAGCACGGCGAAGAGCCAGGCCCGCCCGCGCCGCGCCAGCACGAGGGCGCAGGCGCCGACCAGCCCGTAGGCCACGACGTTGAACAGGCGTCCGAGCCGGGCGGAGGCGCGGGCCGACAGGTCGAGGGCGTGGCCGAGCCCGAGACCCGCGGCCGCCGGCCCGTAGAAGACGGGGACGTAGGTGGCGATCGTGTAGAGCGGCGCGAAGGCGCCGGCACCGCCCCAGGGACCGGTGCCGACCGCCGGATCGACCGGCGCCGCCGCGATCCGGGCGTCGGCCGGCTCCCGCGTGCGGGCGAGCGCCTCCCAGACCGGGTCGACGCGCACGCCCGCCGCGATTGCCGCCCGCCCGTCGGGCCGGGTGATCGTCTCGCGATGCCCGACGAGCTGGCCTTGGGCGAGGCTCGCCGCGCGCATGAGGTGAGACGGTTCGTCCGCGACCTCGCCGAGGGGGACGGCGAGCGCGAGCACGAGGCAGAGCGGCATCGCCAGGAGCAGGAACGCGCCGAGCCAGAGACGCAGGTCGGCGGCGCCTATCAGGCCGTCCGGGATTCTCATCGCCGCGGCGTCTCGGCCACCGGTCGCACGCGCGTCCCCTCGGCGGGCGCGAAGAGCGGGTCCTGCCGCAATCCGAGGCGGTGCAGGCGGTAGGCGAAGGCGGTGCGCAACACGCCAAACCCATAGACGACGCTGCGCCGGAAGTTGATCGACGAGGCTTCGGCAAAGTACCGCGTCGGGCACGAGATTTCGCCGATGCGGTGGTCGGCGTGCATCGCCAGGGCGAGCATCTGGTTGTCGAACACGAAGTCGTCCGAGCAGCGGTCGAGGGGGATCGTCTCGATCACCTGGCGGCTCCAGGCGCGATAGCCGGAATGATATTCCGACAGCTTCTGGCCCATCAGGATGTTCTGCAGCAGCGTCAGCACGCGGTTCGCCACGTACTTGTAGCGGGGCATCCCGCCTGCCAGCGCGCCCTTGCCGAGGATGCGCGAGGCGAGGACGGCATCGTACTCGCCGGACACGATCATCGAGGCCATCGCGGTGACGAGGCGCGGCGCGTACTGGTAGTCCGGGTGGAGCATGACGACGATGTCGGCGCCCCGCGCCAGCGCCGCCCGGTAGCAGGTCTTCTGGTTGCCGCCGTAGCCGCGGTTGCGCTCGTGCCGGATGGTGTGGATGCCGAGGCTTTCAGCGAGCGCCGCCGTCCGGTCGCGGCTCGCGTCGTCGATCAGGATGATGTCGTCGACGATGTCCTTGGGGATGTCGTCGAACGTCCGCCGCAGGGTCGCCTCGGCGTTGTAGGCCGGGAGGACGACGGCGATCTTCTGTCCGTGAAGCATGAGATCCTTCTGCGATCGGCGCGCGCGGCGTGGGCGTCTTCGAATTCAGGGCGCGCGGCGAAGCCGCACGAGGAGGCCCGGCATCGCGCCGGCGAGCAGCAGGGCGGCGTGGACGACCTGCCCCGCCTCCCGCGGCGAGCGCCGCAGCAGCGCCAACCCGAGCCGTAGCGGAAGCTGGAACGCGAAGGTCGCCCCCGCGAGCTTCAGCGCCGTCGCAAAGCCATGGTGCTTGGCCGCGTAGAGGATGCGGCTGCGCTGGATATAGAACAGGCGCCGCGCCTTCACCTGTCGGGTCGTCCCCTGCCCGTCGTGCCGGACCGTCACCTCGGCGAGGTGGCGGACCGTGAAGCCCGCATCCCAGACGCGGGCGCAGAGGTCGACGTCCTCGTAATAGACGTGGAAGCGCTCGTCGAAGCCGCCGAGCCGTTCGAACAGCGAGCGCCGGATCATCAGGAAAGCGCCCATCACCTGATCGACCGGCCCTGACGCGGCGTGGTCCCACTCCGTCATGAAGTGCGTCGGCACCCGCCCCGGCAGCAGC
This sequence comes from Methylobacterium sp. WL12, assembly GCF_008039475.1. Taxonomy (NCBI): domain Bacteria; kingdom Pseudomonadati; phylum Pseudomonadota; class Alphaproteobacteria; order Hyphomicrobiales; family Methylobacteriaceae; genus Methylobacterium; species Methylobacterium sp. WL12. The sequence continues at coordinate 9,077 of NZ_VRUW01000058.1, forward strand.
CGGTCGAGGTGGAGTTCCTGTCCGATCAAGCTTTTCGCGCTCGGGCGCCGCGCACACATCCGCTGCACTTGGCCCACGCCGTCGACCAGCTGCGCGCCGACGACGCCGACGGTCGGGTCTTGCGCAAGCGCGGCCAGCGCCAGCCGCAGGGCGTCCGGCCCGGCCTCGGTGTCGGGATTCAGGAACAGGATCGCCGGCGCCCGGCCAAGCGCGGCACCCTGGTTGCAGGCGCGGCCGAACCCGGCGTTGTCGGGGTTGCGCAGCACGGTGAGCCGAAGGTCCGGCCGCTCCAGCCCGTCGGCGGAGCCGTCGACGGAGCCGTTGTCGACGACGACCACCGCCTTTGCGGGGTCTTCGCCGGCGGCAGCCAGGCTCGCGAGGCAGGCGCGCACCAGGGCGCCGCCGTTCCAGTTGACGATCACGACGTCGATCTCGGCCGGGCCTTGGGCGAGGGGCGCCGTCATGGCGCGTCGGCCGGGCGCCCGAGCCGGCCACGGAAGCCGTCGAGCACCGCTTGCGCGAGCCGCCGCAGCACTGCCGGCCGGTAGCCGCCGTCGCGCCAGTACAGCGCGACCTGAAGCGGGAGGTAGGCGAGCTGGCGCAGCTTCCACGGCAGCGGGATGTGGCGCAGGCGCCAGCCGTAGACGGAGTTGCGGAGATACGTCGCCATACGGAACAGCGGCTGGCGTGGCGTCTCGATGCCGAACGCGCGGATCGTGCCGCCGCCGACGCGGTGGCCGATCGTGGCCTCCCGCGTCATCCAGCACCCATAGCCGGCGCTCCAGGCGCGAAAGCACCATTCGAGCTCGACGCCGTCGATGAAGTAGTCCGCCCGGAACGGCCCGACGGCGCGGAACGCCGCCACGTCGATGAGTGAACCGGAGGTGGCCAGGAATTCCACCGGCAGCAGCGTGCCGACCGCCTCGCGGCCGGGGCGTTGCCGGAACCGCGGGGGCTTGGCGGCGTCGTTCGCCCGCCCCGGCACCGGGCCGACCACCGCGCAAGGACGGTTCTCGGCCAGCAGGCGGTCGCGGGCCCCGGCCAGGGCGGCGACCATGTCCGGGCCGACCTGCGCGTCCTGGTCCAGCAGGAGCACGGCGTCCGCGCCCCCGCGCGCCGCCGCCTCGACGACGGCGTTGAGCGCTGCGGCGACGCCGACATTGGTCTCGGCCGACAGCAGGCGCACGCCGGCCGCCTCGAGCTTCATGCGATCCACCGGTCCGAGGCCGCCGTTGTCGAAGGCGAGGACCGGATGCGAGCTTCCGGCGTAGCGCCGGACGATGTCGTCGACTTGGTCGCGGCTCGGGTGGAACAGGGTCAGGCCGATGGCCAGCATCTCGCACATCCAAGACTGGCCGCGCAGGACGGGCTGCGCAGGACAGGCCGCGGCCGGCCTACGGCCCGAGCCGATACCGGAATCGCGCGCCCGAGGCGAGGCCCGGGCGATCGAGGCTCGGTGCCCAGCGCGATCAGCGCTGTCCGAAGGTCGGGTCCTTGAACAGGTCCTTGTAGGCCCGCGGCTGCGAGCGCCAGTACTGCTTGGGCGCCCGCACGGTCGCGCCGAGCTCGGCCGCCGCGTGCCAGGGCCAGCGCGGATCGTAGAGCATGGCGCGGGCGAGCGAGATCGCGTCCGCCCGGCCCTCGGCCAGGATCGCCTCGGCCTCGGCCGGCTCGGTGATCAGCCCGACGGCCATGGTCGCGAGCCCGGTCTCGGCCCTGATCCGCTCGGCGTAGGGCACCTGGTAGCCCGGCCCGAGCTTGATCGCCTGCTTCGGCGAGACGCCGCCGGTGGAGACGTGGATCGCCGGCGAGCCGGCCTGCTTCAGGCGCTGGGCGAGTTCGACGGTCTCCTCCAGGTCCCAGCCGTCCTCGACCCAGTCGGTGGCCGAGACCCGCATCCATACCGGATGGCCCGCGGGCACCACCGCGCGCACGGCCTCGAACACCTCGAGCGGGAACCGCATCCGGTTTTCCAGGCTGCCGCCGTAGGCGTCGGTGCGCTCGTTGGCGAGCGGCGAGAGGAACTGGTGGAGCAGGTAGCCGTGGGCGCCGTGCAGCTCGAACGCCTCGATTCCGAGCCGAACCGCGCGCTTGGCGGTGGCGACGAAGTCGTCGCGGATGCGCTTGAGGTCTGCCGCGTCGAGGGCGTGGGGCGCCACCTCGCCGTCGCCGTGCGCCAGCGCCGACGGCGCCTCGGTGCGCCATCCGTAGGGATGCTCCGGCGCGATCTGCTGGCCGCCGTCCCACGGCGCCTGGCTCGACGCCTTGCGGCCGGCATGGGCGATCTGGATGCAGACCGGGATCGGCGCGTAGTCGCGGATCGCCGACAGAACCCGGCCCAAGGCCCGCTCGCAGCCGTCGGAATAGAGCCCGAGGTCCCACGCCGTGATGCGCGCCTCGGGCGACACCGCCGTCGCCTCCAGCGTCAGCAGCCCGGCGCCCGACATCGCGAGCTGCCCGAGATGCATCATGTGCCAGTCGGTCGCCTCGCCGTCGCGCGCCGAGTACTGGCACATCGGCGCGATCAGGATGCGGTTCTCCAGCGTCAGGTCGTCGAGCTTGAGCGGTTCGAACAGGCGGGCGGTCATCGGCAACTCCGGGTTGCGGGGGCCCGCGCTGTGTGCCGCACTCTCGAAGCCGACGCCAGTTCGCCGCCTCATGCCGGTCCTCCGCCGAGCTTTGCTCTCGGCTTGCTGCCGCGACGCGGCTTCTGCGCCTCACCCCTCCCCGATCCCCCGCGCCTTCAGGCTTTCGCCGATCTCGTCCAGGACGCCCGCGTCGTCGATGGTCGCCGGCATGGTCCAGGGCTCGTGGTCGGCGATGCGCTTCATCGTGGCGCGCAGGATCTTGCCCGAGCGGGTCTTCGGCAGCCGCTGCACCGTAAGCGCGAGCTTGAAGGCGGCCACGGGGCCGATCTCGTCGCGGACCTTGGCGACCAGCTCGCGCTCGATCTCGGCCGGATCGCGCGCGACCTGCGCCTTGAGCACGACGAAGCCGCAGGGCGCCTCGCCCTTCAGCGCGTCGCGGATGCCGATGACCGCGCATTCGGCGACGTCGGGGTGGGACGACAGCACCGCCTCCATCCCGCCGGTGGAAAGCCGGTGGCCGGCGACGTTGATGATGTCGTCCGTCCGCCCGAGCACGGTGATGTAGCCGTCGGCGTCGATCACGCCCGCATCCGAGGTGTCGTACCAGCCGGGAAAGGTCTCGAGATAGCTCGTGCGCATCCGGGTATCGGAGCCCCACAGGGTCGGCAGGCATCCCGGCGGCAGCGGCAGGCGGATCGCGATGGTGCCCATCGTGCCGGCGGGCACCGGCTTGCCGCCCTCGTCGAGCACCTGCACGTCGTAGCCCGGCATCGGCACGCAGGTGCTGCCGTGCTTGACCGGGAGCAGCCCCAGGCCGACCGGGTTGCCGGCGATCGGCCAGCCGGTCTCGGTCTGCCACCAATGGTCGACCACCGGCCGGTCGAGCACGCGCTCGGCCCAGGCGACCGAAGCCGGGTCCGCGCGCTCGCCGGCCAGGAACAGGGTGCGGAAGCGCGAGAGGTCGTGGCCAGCCACATGGCTGCCTTTCGAATCCTCCTTCTTGATCGCGCGGAGCGCCGTCGGCGCCGTGAACAGGCAGACCGTGCCGGTCTCGGCGACGACCCGCCAGAACGCGCCGGGATCGGGGGTGCCGACCGGCTTGCCCTCGTACAGGACCGTGGTGCAGCCGTGCAGCAGCGGCGCGTAGACGATGTAGGAATGGCCGACCACCCAGCCGATGTCGGAAGCGCAGAAGTAGGTCTCGCCGGGCTGCACGCCGTAGAGGTTGGACATCGACCAGCTGAGCGCGACGAGGTAGCCGCCGGTGTCGCGCACCACGCCCTTGGGCTTGCCGGTGGTGCCGGAGGTGTAGAGCACGTAGAGCGGGTCGGTCGCGGCCATCGGCACGCAGTCCGGCTTCCGCCCCTCGGCCGCCGCGACCGCCTCGGCCCAATCCCGGTCGCGGCCCTCGACGAGGCTCGCGAGGGCTTGCGGGCGCTGAAGGATGAGGCAGGCGGCGGGCTTGTGCCGGGCCGTGGCGAGGGCGGCGTCCAGCAGCGGCTTGTAGGCGACCACCCGGCTCGGCTCGATGCCGCAGGAGGCGGCGAGCACCACCTTCGGCGCCGCGTCCTCGATCCGGACGCTCAGCTCGTTGGCGGCGAACCCGCCGAACACCACCGAGTGCACCGCGCCGATGCGGGCGCAGGCGAGCATGCCGAACAGGGCTTCAGGCACCATCGGCATGTAGAGGATCACCCGGTCGCCCCGGCCGACGCCGAGGTCGGCGAGCACGGCGGCCAGGGCCGAGACCTCGCGCAGGAGGTCCGCATAGGTGATGGCGCGCTTGGTGCCCGTGGCCGGCGAATCGTAGCGGATCGCGACCTGCTCCGCGCGGCCGCCGGCGACGTGCCGATCGACGGCGTTCCAGCAGGCGTTCAGCGCCCCGTCGGGGAACCAGCGACCGTAGGGGCCGGACTTGGGCTCGAAGGCCCGGGTCGGCTCCGTCGTCCAGTCGATCGCCCGCGCCGCGTCGAGCCAGAACCCCTCGGGGTCGCGCATCGCGCGCTCATGCACCGCGGCGTAGCGCGACGGCAGGTCTGGGGAGGGGTCGGCGGTCGGCATGGCGGCTCCTCGGACGGGGCGGCCTCTTCGGGGGCCGCCGCCTGGCAGCGAAGCTAGCAGGATTGCGGGCCGCGCAGGATCGAGCGGCTGCATAAAAAAGCCGCGCCGTGGGGGACGGCGCGGCGGATCTCGGTGTCGTGCTTCGAAACAGGTCCGTCAGTGCAGCGTGTCGACGCCCGCCTGCAGCCGGTTGATCTCGTCCTTCAGGAGAAGTTTGCGCCGCTTCAACTCGGCGATGTGCAGGTCGTCCTCGGACGGCCTCAGCGTCGCCTGGTGGATTTCGCGTTCGAGGGCTTCGTGCTTCCGGGTGAGCTGGCTCAGATGCGTCTGCAGCGACATGAGTCGTGTCTCCTGTCATCGTTCCGACGCGGGGAATCTGGCACATGTCGAGCCGGCTGTCGAAGGCAATCCTCAGCCTATGCCTCACGAATGCTTGCCGCTCGGGCGTGCCTGACGCATGCTCGATTCCGGCACAGGATGGTTTTCGAAGGCGGCGATGGCGGTTGAGTTGGTCCCGGATGCGCAATCCGAACTGGACGTCGAGCTGGCGCGGCTGAAACAGGAGCATCGCGACCTCGACGACGCGATCGATGCCCTCGAGCGCAACGTCGCCGGCGACCAGCTGCAGATCCAGCGCCTGAAGAAGCGCAAGCTGACGCTGCGCGACAGGATCGCCTTCGTCGAGGACCAGATCACCCCCGACATCATCGCCTGATGCCGGTGGATGCCGGTGCGCCTCGCCTTGCCGCGCCGGATCGGCGCCTGTAAGCGGCGAGCTTGCCAGCGGCGAGGACGGGTCGACCGGCCCGCATCGCGAAGGAAATGGGTTTGACGCGGATGGTGCCGTCGCCTGCGGTCGCGATCATCATGGGCAGCCAGTCCGACTGGGCGACCATGCGGAACGCCGCCGACACCCTCGACGCGCTCGGCGTCGCCTACGACGCGCGCATCGTCTCGGCTCATCGCACGCCGGACCGGCTGGTGGCCTTCGCCAAGGGCGCCAAGGCTGCCGGCTTCAAGGTCGTGATCGCGGGCGCGGGCGGCTCGGCGCACCTGCCGGGCATGGCCGCCGCGATGACGAGCCTCCCGGTCTTCGGCGTGCCGGTGGAATCGAAGGCGTTGTCGGGACAGGACAGCCTGCTCTCGATCGTGCAGATGCCGGCCGGCATTCCCGTCGGCACCCTGGCGATCGGCCGGGCCGGCGCGGTGAACGCCGCGCTGCTCGCCGCCGCCGTGCTCGCCCTGTCCGACGACGCGTTGGCCCAGCGCCTGGACGCCTGGCGCGCGGCCCAGACCGCATCCGTCGCCGAACGGCCGGAGACCGAGACCCCGTGACCCCAAAGACCATCGCGCCCGGCGGCACCCTCGGCATCGTCGGCGGCGGCCAGCTCGGCCGCATGATCGCGCTGGCCGCGGCCAACATGGGCCTCAAGGCCCACATCTACTGCCCCGATGCCGACAGCCCGGCCTTCGACGTGGCGGCGAAGACCACCTGCGCCGCCTACGACGACGCGGAGGCGCTGACGCGATTCGCGCAAAGCGTCGACGTGGTGACCTACGAGTTCGAGAACATCCCGCGCGAGACCGCCGACCTGCTCGCGGCCCACGCCGCCCTGCATCCCAGCGCCTCGGCGCTGGCGACGACGCAGGACCGGCTGTCGGAGAAGGACTTCATCAACCGCCTCGGCATCCCGACGGCGCCGTTCCGCGCCGTCGACACCCCGGACGACTTCGCCCGCGCCCTCGACGCGATCGGCCGCCCGGCCGTGCTGAAGACCCGCCGCTTCGGTTACGACGGCAAGGGCCAGCGCATCATCCGGACGGAGGCCGAATCGGACCGCAACGCGATCTTCGCCGAGTTCGGCGGCGCGGCTTTGATCCTCGAAGGCTTCGTCGCGTTCGAGCGGGAAGTCTCGGTGGTCGCGGCGCGGGCCGCCGACGGGAGCTTCGCCGCCTTCGACCTGTGCGAGAACGAGCACCGCGACCACATCCTCGCCGTCACCCGCGTGCCGGCGCCGGGCATCGCACCCGAGACGGCGCAGGCCGCCCTCGGCATCGCCCGGACGATCGCCGACGCCCTCGACTACGTCGGGGTGCTCGCCGTCGAGATGTTCCTGGTGCGCGAGGCCGACGGCGCCGAGCGCCTCGTCGTGAACGAGATCGCGCCGCGGGTGCACAATTCCGGGCACTGGACGATCGAGGGCGCGACCACCTCGCAGTTCGCCCAGCACGTGCGCGCGGTCTGCGGCTGGCCGCTGGGCGATCCGTCCCGCCCGGGCGGATTGAAGGCCGAGATGCGCAACCTCATCGGCGACGAGGTGGAAGGCTGGCGATCGGTGCTGGCCGAGCCCGGCGCGCACCTCCACCTCTACGGCAAGGGCGAGGCCCGGCCCGGCCGCAAGATGGGCCACGTCACCCGCCTCAAGCCCTGAACTCCGATGCATCCGCACCACAGCGGATGACTCGCGTGCCCCCCGCTTCGACGTTCGCGACGACTTTTCGCGTCGAGCCATACGTTCGCCACATCGGCCCGCATCAACGGGATCGTCGCCCGCGCTTAATCGGGCGTTCACCGCGATGCGCGAACGTGCCGGGGCCAACGCAACCGGATCGGACCGGCCGCGCGCCGGCCGCGCCGCTTGGGGTGCGTGGATCAGAGATTCGGGCGTGCTGAAGGCTTGAGCACCGTGCCGAGGGGAATGGGGCGATGACGTCAGACAGCGTGCGGTTACAACGGGCCCTGCTCGGCCTCGCGGCGCTCGCGAGCGTGGGGCTCGCCGGCTGCGAGACCGTGGGAAGCGCTGCCGGCTCGCGGCAATTCGCCGTGCTGGAGGCGGACACCACGGGCGCGACCAACGTCAACATCGCTTCGCTGACCGAGGTGGTGCAGCGTAACCCCAACGACGCCGCCGCCTACAACACCCGTGGCGCGGCCTACGCCCGCGCGGGCCAGTTCAACGACGCGATCGGCGACTTCACCAAGGCGGTGCAGATCGACCCGAATTCGGGCTCGGCCTACAACAACCGCGCGCTGGCCTATCGCCAGACCGGCCGCAACGACGCCGCGCTGCAGGATTTCACCAAGGCGATCGCCTCCGACCCGAATTACGGCCCGGCCTATATCGGCCGCGCCAACGTGCTGCGCGCCCAGGGCGACCTCGAAGGCGCGATGCGCGACCTCAACGTCGCGATCCGCCTGATGCCCGAATCGGCCGAGGCGTATCACGCCCGTGGCCTGGTCCGGCAGAAGCAGGGCCAGGACATCGCCGCCATCGGCGACTTCGACGCCGCGATCGACCGCAACCCCTTCGTCAGCGCGCCCTACGCCGCCCGCGGCCAGAGCCTGATCGCCACGAACAAATACGACAAGGCGATCGAGGACTACAACGCCGCGCTCAACGTCGACAACAAGGACGCGACCTCCTGGGCCTATCGCGGCCTCGCCTACGAGAAGTCGAACCGGAAGAAGGAGGCGATGGAGAACTACCAGCGCGCCTCGACCATCGACCCGAACAACCCGATCGCGCGCCAGGGCCTCGGCCGCGTGCAGGGCGGCGTCGGCTCGCTGTTCAACTGAGCTTCCGCCGCACGTTCCTGCGATCGACGCCGCGCGAGAGCGCGGCGTTTTTCGTTGCAAGGCCGCGACGGCGCGCATCGTATGCTTTATGCACGTGCGCGCAAACCACCTGTGTTAGCGGCTGCGAAAACAAACCGGATGCGCTGGGTCGCGAAATCTGTCACACTTTCGCAAATGCCGTACTTTTACTGCCATCTTCATGGACCGGGCGGTTTCGAGCGCGACGAGATCGGACTGGAGTTCAGCGGCCTCGATGCGGTCTACCTCGACGTCTGCCGCGCCATCCTCGACATCTCGGCGGACCTCGCACGCTCCGGCTACGACCCGATGCCCTACGCGTTCGAGATCGTGGACGCGGGCGGCGCGCTGCTGATGGACGTGCCGTTCCGGGAGATGCTGAACAAGGCTCCGCGCAACGGCCGGTACCGCCCTCCCGTCTCTCAGGCGGGGCAGCGCGCCGAGATGCTGCGGGCGACGCTCCTGAAGGCCGCGGTCTCCGAATCGATCGACCGCCTCGGGGAGACGATCAGGATGTCGCGCCAGATCGTGGCGCGCTCGCGCGCCAGCGCCGCAGACGACCCGTGGGGCGCCCCGCCGCGACAGGCCGCCCTCGCGTCCTAGTGCATGTTCTTCACGCGAGCCGGCATCCACCTCGCTCGAAAATGCTCTCGCTCCGGTCAGGCCGGCCGCAGGGCGAGGATGGCGTCGGCCAGCGCGTCGACCTGCGCCGCGTCATGCGCCGCCGAGAACGCCACCCGCAGCCGCGCGGTGCCGTCGGGCACGGTCGGCGGCCGGATCGCCACGACGAGGAAACCGCGCGCTTCGAGCGCCGCGGAGAGCGCCAGCGCATCCTGCGCCGCGCCGACCATCACCGGCACCACCGCGCTCTCGGCCTCCGGCAGCCCGAGGCGTGCGGTGAAACGGCGGGCGAGCGCCAGGGGTTTCGCGCCGCGCTCGGGCTCCACCTCGAGGATCGCCAGGGCTTCGAGGGCGGCCGCCGCGGAGGCCGGCGGTAGCCCGGTGGTGTAGACGAAGCTGCGGGCGCGGCTCGTCAGCAGGTCGACCACGGCCTGCGAGGCGCAGAGATAGCCGCCGTAGGAGCCGAGCGACTTCGACAGGGTGCCCATCTCCAAGGGCGCTTTCGGACCGCCCTCGACCACGCCGAGCCCGTGCGCGTCGTCCACCAGGGTCCAGGCGTCATGAGCCTCGGCCACCCCCAGGATGTCGCCGAGCGGCGCACGGTCGCCGTCCATGCTGAACACCCGCTCGGTGAGGATCATCGCCCGGCGATGGCGCGCGCGATGCTCGGCGAGCAGCCGGCCGAGGTCGGCGACGTCGTTGTGGCGGAACGTCAGGGTCGTCGCCCCCGAGATCCGCGCGCCGCCCCACATGCAGGCGTGGGCGAGCGCGTCGACGAGGATGAGGTCGCCCGCGCCGACCAGCGCCGGGGTGATGCCAAGGTTGGCGAGGTAGCCGCTGCCGAAAACCAGGGCGGCCTCGGTGCCCTTGTGCGCGGCGAGCCGGGCCTCGATGGCGATCAGCAGCGGATGGTTGCCGGTCACCAGGCGCGATCCGCCGGCGCCGGCGCCGTAGGCGGCGACGGCCTGCTGCGCCGCCGCGACCACCCGCGGGTCGTGGCTCAGGCCGAGGTAGTCGTTGCACGAGAACGAGACCAGGCGGCGCGCGCCGCGTTCCGCCATCGCGTCGACGGCGCGGGTCGTCGGCACGAGGCGGCGGCGCAGCGCGGCAGCGTCCAGGCCGGAGAGCTTGTCGCGGGCGAAGGATTCGAGGCTCGACATGCGGCCTCAAAGCGCCGCGGGGCCGCCGTGAGTCAAGTCGCGCGCGGAGGTTGACCGGCGCGCCGCGGGCCAGCATCGATCGGCGCATGGCGACGGACGATCCGAGCGCCGCCCACCTGTGGCGGCCCTACACCCAGATGAAGCAAGCGGCGCCGCCGCTGGAGGCGGTGCGCACGCACGGGTCGCGCATCGTGCTCGCAAACGGGCGCGAGCTCGTCGACGGCATCGCCTCATGGTGGACGGCGGTGCACGGCTACAATCATTCCCACATCGCCGCCGCGGTGGCTGGACAGCTCGGCACCATGCCGCACGTGATGTTCGGCGGCCTGACGCACGCTCCGGCCGAGCGGCTGGCGAGCCGGCTCGCCGCCCTCCTGCCCGGCGATTTGAACCACGTGTTCTTCACCGATTCCGGTTCGGTCGCGGTCGAGGTGGCGTTGAAGATGGCGGTGCAGCTCTGGCTGAACCGCGGCGAGGCCGGGCGCACCCGCATCCTCGCGTTCCGCGGCGGCTACCACGGCGACACCATGGGCGCGATGTCGGTCTGCGACCCCGAGGAGGGCATGCATCGCCGCTTCGGCGCCTTCCTGCCGAGCCAGGTCTTCTGTGACCTGCCGCGGACCGAAGCGGAGACGGCCGCCCTCGACGGCGTCCTGGCGCGCCACCGCACCGAGCTCGCCGCGGTGATCGTCGAGCCGCTGGTGCAGGGTGCCGGCGGCATGCGGATGCATCCGCCCGAGGTGCTGGCGACGATCGCGCGCCTCGCGCGCCGGCACGGCCTGCCGCTGATCCTCGACGAGATCTTCACCGGTTTCGGCCGCACCGGCACGCTGTTCGCCTGCGAGCAGGCCGGCATCGTGCCCGACATCCTGTGCCTGTCGAAGGCGCTGACCGGTGGGACGATGGCGCTCGCCGCCACGGTCGCGACGCACGCGGTGTTCTCCGGGTTCTGGTCGGACGACGCGAGCGCCGCGCTGATGCACGGACCGACCTTCATGGCCAACCCGCTGGCCTGCGCGGCCGCCAACGCCAGCCTCGACCTGTTCGCCAGCGAGCCGCGGCTGGAGCAGGCCCAAGCGATCGGCGCCCGCCTCGCCGACGGCCTCGAAGCGTTGCGCGGGCGGCCGGGCATCGCCGAGGTGCGCACGCTCGGCGCGATCGGCGCCGTCCAGTTCACCCGGCCGCCGGACCTCGGCGCCCTCAAGGCGCGCTTCGTGGAGCGCGGCGTCTGGGTCCGCCCGTTCGGCGACATCGTCTACCTGACGCCGGCCCTGACCATCGAACGCGGCGACCTCGACCAGCTGATCGAGGCCGTGGTCGCGGTCGCCGGATCGGTCGGGACGACGGCCGGCTGACGACCTGTCGGCAACCCCCGATTCGCACTGCAACCGGAACGCCCCTCTGCCGTTGGACATCGAGAACGACGGTGCGGCGGGGGGCGCGTCCCGGCCGCGCCTCCGGACCGAAACGCTGGAGATGCACATCGTGACGAGCGAGCAGACGAGTCCCCAGGAAGACCGGCCCGTGATCCTGCTCGTCGAGGACGAGGCGCTGACCATCATGGACCTCGGCGACGTGCTTGAGGGGGGCGGCTACGAGACGGTGCAATGCGCCTCGGCCGAGCGGGCGATGAGCATCCTGCAAGCGCGGCCGGACATCTGCGGCCTCGTCACCGACGTGGAGCTGTCCGGCAAGGCCAACGGCTTCGACCTCGCCAGCTCGGTCGCCGAGGCACGGCCCAAGCTGCCGATCCTCATCGTCTCGGGCCGCGCCGCGCCGGACCCGGCGCGGATGCCGGAGGGCGCGCACTTCATCGCCCGCCCGTGCAGCGGCGAGGACATCCTCGACCAGCTCCGCCGCCTGATGCCCTGCTGAGCGGGGGATCGCCGCCGCCACCGTCATCCCAGCTTCACACGCCCGAGGCACAGCCGACCGAGAACGATGTCGGCCCCCGCGCGGGGCCGGACTTTCGGCGTGTTCGGTCGTGTTGTGCGGGGTATGGGATGTCAGCGGCGGATGAGATACCGGCAGCCGCGCCGGTCATCGACAACCCGGGACTGCCCGTGAACGGCAAGGCGAAGAACCGGAAGGACGAGCGGCACGCCGCCGACGCGCCGCGAGCCAAGCGGAAGGGCCGCCCCAGCGAGGTGGCGCCCATCGTCGAGGCTTCCGCCGTCGATGCGCCGAGCGCGAAAACTGCGGAGACCAAGCGCGTCGGAGCCAAGCCGCCGGGCGCCAAGAGCGTCGGGTGGGCGCTTGTCCAGGCCGCGCGGCTGCATCGGGCTCGAATCGGCGACCGGCTCGCGACCCTCGATCTCTTCGCCGGCCAGGAGCAGGTGGTGCAGGTGCTGGCGGCGTCGGGCACCATGACGATGGGCGACCTCGCGGCCACGTTGCGCGTGCGTCCGCCGACCGCATCGAAGACGATCTCGCGGCTGGCCGCCCTCGGCTTCGTGGAGCGCCGGGCGGAAGCCGGAGACGGGCGCATCGTTCGCGTGCGCCTCACCGAGGCAGGGCTGGCCAAGGCCGAGGCGATCGAGGGCATCTGGGACGCCGTCGAGGCGGAATTGCTCTCCGGCTTCGACGGCAAGGAGCGCCGCCGCCTGCGCAAGCTGTTGCGCAAGGCCGCCAAGGGCCTCGCCGAGGCCGGCGGCCTCACCGGGCACGAGACCGAGGCGGATGCCGAAATCGAGGCCGACGAGGACGAGACCGAGCCCCTGGTCGTCGCGCCCGCGCACTGACGCCGAGAATTTCGAGACCGTTGGACGACGGGAGCGCGGCCGGTACGCTGCCGGAATGCGCACGCCCCTCGCCATCGGCCTCGCAACCGCGGCACTGCTCGCCGGACCCGGCATCGCCGAGACGACTCCGGTCGCCGATACCATGCCGAAGCGGGTCGGCGCGTGCGCCACGACGGTCATCACCGCGATCGGGACGCGCTTCGGCGACACGCTCGTGCGGCCGAAGAGCAAGGACGCCGACGACGGCACCGGCGTGGTGCTCAAGAACGGCGTCTACGGCGTGTCCTATCAATTCGTCCCCGAGGTCGCGAACGCCCGCGTCGGCGACCCGGTCAGAACCTGCCTGGTCTCGGTTCCGAAGGGATGCCCCGAGGGCGACGACCGAGGAAAGGTCTACACGACGACCAACCTGCGCACGCAGGAATCCTGGACGCTCGCCGATTCACAGCACCTCTGCGGCGGCGCCTGACCGGACCAGCCGCGAAGGCTTGTCCCGTCGGGCGCTGTCGGCCTACCGGCCGAGCGGCTGGATGCTCTCGGCGATCGCCTTGAGCTGCGAGGCGTACTTCTTCTCGCCGGCGGGCGATCCCCAATACGACAGCATGCCGACCTTGGTCTCGGACAGGATGATGATCGACAGGCTCACCTTGGTCGGGCCGTCCTTGTCGACGCCGTCCCAGCCGAGGTCGACCACGTCGAAGCCGTTGACCTTGGCCTCGGTCTTCTTCTGCGACTTCGGATCGATCTTCACGCCGCTCTCGGCGAAGAACTTCACTCCCTCGACGATGGCGTTCTCGAGGTTCTTCAGGTTCTGGACCTCGAAGGCGACGTAGATAGAAGCATCCGGCGACGTCGCCTGGGCGCCCTTGTCGATCTCCTCAGGTGACCACGCATTCGGCAGGTCGATGGTCACGATCGGCTTGGCATCGGGTAGCTCGAACGGCTTGGCGAGCGCACCCGATGTTGTGCCGACCAACAGACCGGCGACGACCGCCGTCATCAAAACGATGTTCTTCAAGACAACCTCCACCGTCGCCGAAGACGGCGCTCGGAATACAGCCCTGACCGACGTCGCGCGAGGAGTCGAGACCGGTTCCGAGGTCATGCACGGATCGTGCGCTCGCGCCGTCACGGAATCGGCGCACCCGGTGGCACGAGTCCCGCATAGGGGGTTGCGATCCCTGCATACGCCGTCGACGACGGCGCGCGGATGACGGATCACCCGGAATGATACGACGGACGGTTGACCCGGCTCTATTTTCCTAGGCATCCAGAGTGGGTCGATCCTGCCGATGCCCATCGCTTGAGGGAGTTGCGTTTGTCGATTTCACGGATCCGGACGTTGGCGGCGGCCACCAGCCTCGCCATCGCGCTCGGGATGGCGCCGGCTCAGGCCGCGAACGTCTTCCGCTTCGCCTTCCAAGGCGACATCAAGTCCTTGGACCCGTATTCGCTGAAGGAAAGCTTCACGATCGGCATGCACGCCGCGGTCTACGACGCGCTGATCACCCGCGACAAAGACCTGAACCTCGCCCCCGGCCTGGCCGAATCCTGGGAGACGCCGGAGCCGACGCGCTGGCGCTTCCAACTGCGCAAGAACGTGAAATTTCACGACGGCTCGCCCTTCACCGCCGACGACGTGCTGTTCTCCGCCGACCGGGTGCGCGCTTCGGGATCGAGCTTCACCACCAACATCCCCTCGGACGCCAAGTTCGTGAAGGTCGACGACCACACCGTCGACATGGTGCTGTCGAAGCCGAACCCGATCGCGCTGTACCAGTTCTCGACCTGGTACATCATGTCGAAGGCTTGGGCGGAGAAGAACGGCGCCGTCGCGCCCTCCCCCGTCAGCGCGTCGGCCCCGAGCTATGCGACCCTGCACGAGAACGGCACCGGCCCGTTCGTGATCACCGAGCATCAGCCCGGCGTCCGCACGGTGTTCAAGAAGTTCCCCGGCTACTGGGGCAAGGTCGAGTCGAACCTCGACGAGGCGGTGTTCACGACCATCTCGAACGACGCGACCCGCGTCGCGGCACTGATCGGCGGCGAGGTCGACTGGATCGACCCGGTGCCGCTGCAGGACCAGCAGCGCGTCAACGCCAGCGGCACCGCCACGGTGATGACCGGGCCAGAGCTGCGCACGATCTTCCTCGGGATGGATCAGGTCCGAGACGAGCTCAAGGATTCGAGCGTCAAGGGCAAGAACCCGTTCAAGGACGTGCGCGTGCGCGAGGCGATGTACCTCGCCATCGACGAGGACACGATCGCCAAGCGCGTCATGCGCGGGCAGGCGACGCCGAGCGCGCTGATGATCGCGCCCTCGCTCTACGCCCGCTCGGCCGAGTTCAAGCGCCCGGCGACCGACGCCAAGAAGGCCAAGGCGCTGCTCGCCGAGGCGGGCTACCCGGACGGCTTCACCGTGCCGATGGATTGCCCGAACGACCGCTACGTCAACGACGAGGCGATCTGCCAGGCGGTGGTCTCGATGCTCGCCCGCGTCGGCGTCAAGGTGAACCTCAACGCCCAGCCGAAGGCCAAGTACTTCGCCAAGGTTTTGGCGCCGAACTACGACACCTCGTTCTACCTGCTGGGCTGGACGCCCTCCTCGCAGGACAGCCACAACATCCTCTACGAGATGGTCGGCTGCCGTACCGATCCGAAGTCGAGCCGCGGCGGCTGGAACCTCGGCGGCTACTGCAACACCAAGCTCGACGCCATCGCCGACCAGGTCGAGGGCGAGACCGACCCGGCCAAGCGCGACCAGGAGATCATGGACGGCTTCGAGATCCTGCAGAAGGATTGGGCCGTGATCCCGCTGCACCAGCAGGCCTTGGCCTGGGGCGTCTCGAAGAAGGTGACGCTGACCCAGCGGCCCGACAACCTGCTGCTGCTCTACTGGGTATCGAAGCAGCCGTGAGGCGGGGCGTGGAGGGTTGAACCCATGCTAGCCTTCATCCTCCGCCGCCTTCTGCAATCGGTCGTGGTGCTCGCCGTCGTCGGGCTGATCGCCTTCTCGATGTTCCGGTTCGCGGGCGACCCCGTGAACCAGATCGTCGGCGTCGACACGCCGGTCTCCGAGCGCACCGAGATTCGCAAGAGCCTCGGCCTCGACGATTCCACGGCGGTGCAGGCGGCCCGCTACGCCGCCAACGTGCTGCGGGGCGATTTCGGGATCTCGTACCAGTTCCGCCAGCCGGTCTCGCACCTGCTGGCGGAGCGGATGCCCGCGACCCTCGAGCTGGCTTTGTGCGCGACGGTCTTCGCGCTCGTCGTCGGCATCCTCATGGGCGTCTACTGCGCGCTCCACCGCGAGACGGTGCTGGCCAAGCTGTTCCTCGCGGTCTCGCTCGCGGGCGTCAGCCTGCCGACCTTCCTGATCGGCATCCTGCTGATCTTCCTGTTCTCGGTGACGCTCGGCTGGCTCCCTTCCTTCGGTCGCGGCGACACGGTGCGGCTCGGCTGGTGGACCACCGGCTTCCTGACGGTCTCGGGGCTTCGCGCCCTGATCCTGCCCGCGATCACCCTGGGGCTGTTCCAGATGACCCTGATCATGCGCCTCGTCCGCGCCGAGATGCTGGAGGTGCTGCGCGCCGACTACATCCGCTTCGCCCGCGCCCGCGGCCTCACCACCCGCGCGATCCATTTCGGGCACGCGCTGAAGAACACGCTGGTCCCGGTCATCACCATCGCCGGGCTGCAGCTCGGTTCGGTGATCGCCTTCTCGATCATCACCGAGACGGTGTTCCAGTGGCCGGGCATGGGGCTGCTGTTCGTGCAGGCGGTGCAGAACGTCGACATCCCGATCATGGCCGCCTACCTGCTGCTCGTTGCGGCGATCTTCGTGGCGATCAACCTCGCCGTCGACGTGCTCTACACCATCGTCGACCCGCGCCTGCGACTTGCGGGGCGCACCGCATGAGCCTCGCTTCCGCGACGCCGCCTTCGCGCTGGGCCAAGTTCCTCGATTCCGACGTGTTCGCGAGCTTCCGCCGCTCGAAGCTCGCGATGGCGGCGCTCGCCGTCACGGTGCTGTTCTTCGCGCTCGCCATCGCCGCCCCGTGGATCTCGCCGCAGAACCCCTACGATCCAGCGCAACTCGACCTGATCAACTCCAACCTTCCGCCGATCTGGAGTCCCGACGGCCAATCCCCGTTCCTCGTGGGCACCGACGACCAGGGGCGCGACGTCCTCTCGGCGGTGTTCTACGGCTTGCGCCTCTCGCTCGTCGTCGGCCTGCTCGGCGTCCTCGTCTCGGGCACCCTCGGCGTCGCGCTCGGGCTGATCGCGGGCTATTTCGGCGGATTCGTCGACACGCTCATCATGCGCGTCGCCGACGTGCAGCTCACCTTCCCGGCAATCCTGATCGCCCTCGTCGTCGACGGCGTCGCCAAGGCCGCGGCCGGCGGCGGGCTCGACACCAACGCGACGATCGGGCTGATCGTGGTCTCGATCGGACTGTCGTTCTGGGTCCAGTACGCCCGCACCGTGCGCTCCTCGGTGTTGGTCGAGAAGAACAAGGACTACGTCCAGGCCGGGCGCCTGATCGGCCTGTCCTCGCCGGTGATCATGGTCCGCCACGTCCTGCCGAACGTGCTCGGGCCGGTCTTCGTCATCGCCACGATCAACCTCGCGCTGGCGATCATCACCGAGGCGACCCTGTCGTTCCTCGGCACCGGCCTCCCCGAGACCATGCCGTCGCTCGGCACCCTGATCCGCACCGGCAACCGCTTCCTGTTCTCCGGCGAGTGGTGGATCGTCGCCTTCCCCGGCCTGGCGCTCGCCGGGCTGGTGCTGGCGATCAACCTGCTCGGCGACTGGCTCCGCGACGCGCTGAACCCGAAGCTGCAATGACAGAGCCAGTCCTCTCCGTCCGCGACCTGCGCGTCGAGTTCGCGACGCGCCGCGGCGTCCTCAAGGCGATCGACGGCGTGTCCTTCGACATCGCGCGGGGCGAAATCTTGGGCGTCGTCGGCGAGTCCGGCGCCGGGAAATCCGTCACCGGCGCTGCGGTGATCGGGTTGATCGACCCGCCCGGCCGGATCGCCGGCGGCGAGATCCGGCTCGGGGGCGAGCGCATCGACAACCTGCCGCCGGAAAAGATGCGGCGCATCCGCGGCCGGCGCATCGGCATGATCTTCCAGGACCCGCTGACGAGCCTCAACCCGCTCTACCGCATCGGCCGCCAGATCATCGAGACCGTGCAGACCCATACCGACCTCTCGGCCAAGGCCGCGCGGACGCGGGCGATCGACCTCCTCGCCGAGGTCGGCATCCCGGCGCCCGAGCGGCGGATCGACGGCTACCCGCACGAGTTCTCCGGCGGCATGCGCCAGCGCGTGGTGATCGCGCTCGCGCTCGCGGCCGAGCCCGAACTGATCATCGCCGACGAGCCCACGACGGCGCTCGACGTCTCGGTGCAGGCGCAGATCATCACCCTGCTCAAGCGCCTCGGCCGCGACCACGGCACCGCGGTGATGCTGGTGACCCACGACATGGGCGTGATCGCGGAGGCTGCCGACCGCGTCGCGGTGATGTATTCGGGTCGCGTCGCCGAGATCGGCCCGGTCCGCGCCGTCGTCGGCGACCCGCTCCACCCCTATGCCGAGGGCCTGATGGGCGCGATCCCGACGCTGACCCAGGACACCGGGCGCCTCGCCCAGATCCCGGGCGCGATGCCGCGCCTGACGGCGATTCCCCCCGGCTGCGCCTTCAACCCGCGCTGCCCGAAGGTCTTCGCCCGCTGCCGCGTGGAGCGGCCCGACCCGATCCCGGTCGGCGAGCACCGCGTCGCCTGCCATCTCTACGATCGCGCCGAGGTGGCGGCATGAGCGGGCCCACCCCTTACGTCGAGGTCGAGGGCCTGCGGCGGCTGTTCGACGTCTCGAAGCCCTGGCTCAACCGGATGATCGAACGGAAGCCGAAGCAGTGGCTGAAGGCGGTCGACGGCGTCGGCTTCACGATCCAGCGCGGCGAGACCTTCGCCCTCGTCGGCGAATCCGGCTCCGGCAAGTCGACCGTGGCGCGGATGGTGGTCGGGCTGCTGCCGCCGAGCGCGGGCGACGTGCGCATCACCGGCGTCTCGATGACCGATCCGGCGCAAGGCGCGGCCCGCCGCCAGCTGCGACGGCGCATCCAGATGGTGTTCCAGGACCCCTACGCCTCGATGAACCCGCGCTGGCGGGTGGGCAAGATCGTCGCCGAGCCGATCCGCGCCTTCGACCTGATCCAGGGCGAGGCGGCCATCGCCGCCCGCGTCGGCGAATTGCTCACCCTCGTCGGCCTGCATCCCGACGACCGGGTGAAGTACCCGCACGAATTCTCCGGCGGCCAGCGCCAGCGCGTCGCCATCGCCCGCGCGCTCGCCTCGGAGGCCGAGTTCCTCGTCGGCGACGAGCCGACCTCGGCCCTCGACGTCTCGGTGCAGGCGCAGATCCTGAACCTGATGCGCGACCTGCAGGACCGGCTCGGGCTGACCTACCTGTTCATCAGCCACAACCTCGCCGTGGTGCGCCACATGGCGACGCGCATCGGCGTGATGTATCTCGGCCGCGTGGTCGAGATCGGCGGCGGGCGCGAGCTGTTCACGCACCCCAAGCACCCCTACACGCGGATGCTGCTCGACGCGGTGCCCGATATCGGCCTCACCGGGCGGCAGCGCACACCGGTCTCCGGCGAGATCCCCAACCCGATCGACCCGCCGCCGGGTTGCAGCTTCAACCCGCGCTGCCCCTTCGCCAACGACCGTTGCCGCGCCGAGGTGCCGGCGCTGATGGACGGCGTCGCCTGCCACGCCTACCAGGAAGGCCGGCTGACCTGATCGCGCGCATGCCCTGCTGCCCCTTGCAGCCCCGCCTGCTGGAGACCGCGTGACCGCGTCAGCCCTCCCCTCCGACATCCTGGAGATGAGCGCCGTGGCGCTCTCGGCCGCGATCCATGCCAGGACGGTGTCCTGCGTCGAGGTCATGCGCGCCACCCTCGCGCAGATCGCGCGGTACAACCCGGCGGCGAATGCGATCGTCGCGCTTCAGGACCCGGGCCAGCTCCTCGCGGAAGCCGCCGAGCGCGACGCACGCCTCGCCCGCGGCGAGAGCGCCGGCCCGCTCCACGGCTTTCCGCTGGCGGTGAAGGACTTCGATCCGGTCCGCGGCCTGCCGTTCTCGCAGGGCTCGCCGATCTTGCGCGACCGGATCGCGCCGGCCGACTCGATCATGGCCGGACGGCTTCGCTGCGGCGGCGCGGTCTTCACCGGCAAGACCAACATCCCGGAATTCGGCCTCGGCTCGCACACCTACAACCCGGTCCACGGCGCCACCGCGAACGCCTACGACCAACGCAAGTCCGCCGGCGGTTCGAGCGGGGGCGCCGCGGTGTCGGTGGCGCTGCGGATGCAGCCGGTGGCCGACGGCAGCGACCACGCCGGCAGCCTGCGCAACCCGCCGGCCTTCAACAACCTGTTCGGCCTGCGCACCTGCTACGGCCGCATCCCGATCGCGACGCCGGACGTGTTCGCGCCGGGCTTCGGCGTCTCCGGCGCGATCGGCCGCTCGCCGGCCGACATCGGCCTGATGCTGTCGGTGCAGGCCGGCGCCGACCCGCGCGTGCCGTACTCGATTCCCCAGGACCCAGGCATCTTCGCCGAGGACCTGAAGCGCGACGTCTCCGGCACCCGGATCGCGTGGCTCGGCGACTTCGGCGGCCAACTGCCGTTCGAACCCGGCGTGCTCGACCTCGGCGTCGCCGCGCTGTCCGCCTTCGAGGCGGTCGGCTGCCGCGTCGAACACGCCGTCCCGGCCTTCGACATGGAGCGGCTGTGGCGCGCCTACGTGCTGCTGCGCGCCTGCGCCAACGCGGCGACCCTGCATCCGCTCTACAAGGACCCGGCGCACCGGGCCCTGCTCAAGCCGGAGGCCGTCTGGGAGGTGGAGCAGGGCATGGCGCTCACCGCCGACGCGGTGCGGATGGCGCAGGAGACCCGCACCGCCTGGTACGAGACCGTGCGCCTCTTCATGGAGCGCTTCGACTTTCTGGTGATGCCGAGCGCGCAGGTCTTCCCCTTCGCGATCGAGGCCGACTGGCCGAAGCAGGTCGGCGGGCGCGCGATGGACACCTACCACCGCTGGATGCAGGTGGTGATCCCGGCGACCATGAGCGGCCTGCCGGCCCTCAACGTCCCGGCCGGCTTCGGCCCCGGCGGCCTGCCGACCGGCATCCAGGTCGTCGGCCGCAACCACGGCGAATTGGACTGCCTGCGTCTCGGCGCGGCCTACGACGCGGCCACCAACTGGGTCTCGCGACGGCCGCCGCCCTTGCTCGCGGCCTGATCGCAACGGCCCGGGACCGGGACGCTGCGGACGCTTTTCACGCAAGCTGGGCCGGTTCGTTGCGGCGCGGACACAATCCGTTTTTTTGCGGTCGCGAGAGGATGAAACGCGGGCGAAGCAGGGGCCGGCATGTCTATAAGATCGGTCATGAGCAATGCGGTTCGCCCTTCCTCGACGCCGCATGCGGCCTCCCTCGCCTCGAAGCCGCTTGCGGCCTCCCTCGGCATTTCTACCGGCCTGTTGGCCGTGCTGCTCGGTGGGACGGCGCTCGCCGCCGACCTTGGGGCGATCATGCCGCGAGCGGTGCCGAGCTTCTCGCAGGTCGACCCGGACACCTGGGTCGTCACGCTGACGGGCAACCTGCAGTTCACGCCGCGCTATCCCGGCTCCGAGGACTACACGGTCATCGGCTACCCGGCGATCGACGTGCGCCGGGCCGGCGAGCCCCGCCGCTTCGCCGCGCCGGACGACGGATTCAGCTTCTCGCTCTACGACAACGCCGTGTTCCGCATCGGCCCGACCGCGCGCTTCGTCCCCGGCCGCTACTACGGCGACGACCGCCGCCACCTCTTCGGCTTCCGCGACGCGCGCTTCGCCGTCGAGCCCGGCCTGTTCATCGAGTTCTTTCCGATTCCGTCGATCCGCACCCGGGTCGAAGTGCGGCAGGGCGTGTACGGGCACCACGGCACCGTCGGCTCGGTCGGGGCGGACTACATCCTGCCGGTCGACCAGTTCCAGTTCTCGATCGGGCCGCGCCTGAACATCGGCGACGCGTCGTACGCGCGCAAATACTTCGGCGTCACCGCCGACGAAGCCATCGCGAACGGCCGGGTCACCGCCTACGATCCGGGCAGCTTCTTCTCGGCGGGCGTGCTCGGCGCCGTCACCTACACCCAGGACGCGACGTGGGCCTATACCGGCTACGCCGGCTACACCCGCATCCTCGGCTCCTCCGGCGACAGCCCCCTGGTGCGGCGCCCGTTCGGCGACCCGAACCAGTTCCTGTTCGGCCTGAAGGTCGACTACTCCTTCACCACGCGATCCTGGTTCTGACGCCGGAGGCGACCGACTGAAGGTTCCGCGCCTGCATCGACCGGCATGATTGACCAGTGTGCCGGTCTCGGGCGACAGGGACCGATGCAACCGTTCTTTCGCGTCACGGCTTGGCTCGTGGTGGCCGCGCTCGTCTTCGTCACCCTGTCGCCGATCGGTCTGCGGCCCTCCGTGGCACCCGCCAACGTCGAGCGGGCGCTGGCCTACGGCGCGCTCGGGATGCTGTTCGTCCTCGCCTACCCGCGCCGCTGGCCGGTGGTGCTCGCCGGCGTCGTCGCCCTCGCCGCGATCCTCGAACTCGGGCAGGGCCTGACCCTGACCCGCCACGGCCGCCTTTCCGACTTCCTGGTGAAGGGCGGCGCGGCGATGCTCGGCACCGTCCTCGCTCTCGCCGCGACCTCGATCGCCGCCCGCCGCACGCGCTCGTGAGCCCGAACGGTCAAGCCGCTTGCACGCGGGCGACGCGGCGGGTACAGCACGCCACCCGGTCGAACCGTCCGCCGCCCGCCTAAAGCGGGGCGCGGCCCTCCACCGGGTCCGGAGGGGTGGCCGAGTGGTTGAAGGCGCACGCCTGGAAAGTGTGTATACCGGAAACGGTATCGCGGGTTCGAATCCCGCTCCCTCCGCCAGCTACCTTTAAAGCACTGTCGATAAACGGTTTTTAGCTTTCGCTCCCAACCCACGCGTTGACACTGTGTCACCGTGGCTCCTGGGAGCGAACCGACGGTGTCACATGCC